>DASRXO010000610.1:0-3012 GCA_035654095.1 Telluria sp. | reverse complement strand
CCACGCGCGACGAGCTGACCGGCCTGTTCAACCGCCGCCGCATGATGAGCCTGCTTAACGAACACGCGGTGCGGCGCGCGCGCGGCGGCCCGGCCTTCTTCATCGCGATGGTCGACCTCGACCACTTCAAGGCGGTCAACGACAGCTATGGCCATGCGGTCGGCGACGAAGTGCTGCGCGCCTTCGCGGCCCAAGCCCAGGCCATCCTGCGCAACGCCGACATCATCGGACGCTGGGGCGGCGAAGAGTTCCTGCTGCTGTTGCCCGAAACCCCGCCGGGCGAACCGACGGTCGGCGTCGCGCGTTTGCGCGCCCACCTGGCCGCGACCGAAGTGTGTTCCCAGCTGCCCGGGCTGCGGGTCGCGTTTTCGTCCGGTTTCGCGCGCTATGCCGAGGGCGAGCCGATCGACCAGACCATCGAGCGTGCCGACCGCGCGCTGTACGCCGCCAAGTCCGCGGGGCGCAACCAGAGCGTTGTGCTGCTCGACCAGCCGGCGTCGCTGGCGGCCTGAGCGGCACTGCCGCTTGACAAGCACGGGCGGTATCCCTTAGAGTAAGCGCATGTCTTCCTCCCCGCATCTGCCGACTTTCCTATCGCTAGCCTCGCTGCTAGCGCTAGCTGCGCGCGCCTAACGCCTTACCGCAGCACGCAGCCCCGGCCCCCCGCCGGCGCAGTTTGACCGAAACCCCTGGAAAGTTCGACCCGATGTTCGCTACCCCCTCCTTCTCGCTGTCGCTACTGCTAAAGCTACCGATCGGTTGCCTGGCCTAGCGTTCCGTGGCCGCCCGGCAGCCAGCCGCCACACCGCGCCGACCCGGCTTTCCCGTTTCGAAATCGAGGAGTACCCCATGATGTTGCAAAATCCGGCAGCGAAATATCGCGCCTTCCCCGCCATCCAGCTGTCCGACCGCCGCTGGCCCGACAACACCATCACCAAGCCGCCGATCTGGATGAGCACCGACCTGCGCGACGGCAACCAGGCCCTGATCGAGCCGATGAGTCCCGAGAAAAAGCTGCGCTTCTTCGAGATGCTGGTCAAGATCGGGCTCAAGGAAATCGAAGTCGGCTTCCCCTCGGCCTCGCAGACCGATTTCGATTTCGTGCGCAAGCTGGTCGACGAGGACCGGATCCCGGACGACGTGACCGTGATCGTGCTGACCCAGTCGCGCGAAGAGCTGATCCGGCGCACGGTGGAATCGGTGGCGGGCGCGCAACGCGCGATCGTCCATCTGTACAATTCGGTGGCGCCGGTGTTCCGCCGCGTGGTGTTCGGCATGTCGCGCGAAGAGATCACCCAGATCGCCGTGAGCGGCACCATGCTGGTGAAGGAACTGGTCAAGCAGCATCCGCAGACCGACTGGGGTTTCGAATACACGCCCGAGTCGTTCTCGACCACCGAGCTGGATTTTTCCAGGCACATCTGCGATGCGGTGACCGCGGTCTGGCAGCCGACGCCGCACGACAAGATGATCATCAACCTGCCGTCGACGGTCGAATGCAGCACGCCGAACGTGTATGCCGACCAGATCGAATGGATGTCGCGCAAGCTGGCGCGGCGCGACGCGCTGATCATCAGCGTGCATCCGCACAACGACCGCGGCACCGCGGTGGCGTCGGCCGAGATGGCGGTGATGGCGGGCGCCGACCGGGTCGAGGGCTGCCTGTTCGGCAACGGCGAGCGCACCGGCAATGTGGACCTGGTCACGCTGGCGCTGAATCTGTACACCCAGGGCGTGCACCCCGGGCTCGATTTTTCCGACATCGACGCGGTGCGCCAGGTGGTCGAAGAGTGCAACCAGTTGCCGGTGCATCCGCGCCATCCGTATGTGGGCGACCTGGTGTTCACGGCGTTTTCGGGTTCGCACCAGGACGCGATCAAGAAGGGCTTCGCCCAGCAGCAGCCGGGCGCGCTGTGGGAAGTGCCGTATCTGCCGATCGACCCGGCCGACCTCGGACGCAACTACGATGCGGTAATCCGGGTCAACAGCCAGTCCGGCAAGGGCGGCATGGCCTACCTGCTCGAGCAGGACTACGGGCTGGCGCTGCCGCGCCGTTTGCAGATCGAATTTTCGCGCGCGGTGCAGGCGGTGGCCGACGCCAGCGGACGCGAGATCGCGGCCAAGGACATTTACGCGATCTTCTGCCGCGAGTACCTCGACCAGGCCGCGCCGTACGCCTACGGCGCGCACAAGCTGGTGGAAGACAGCAGCAGCGACGAGCCGGTGCAGATCGACGTCGCGCTGACGCACCGCGCGGCCGCGCTGGCCCTGCAGGGCGGCGGCAACGGGCCGATCGACGCCTTCGTCAATGCGTTGGGGCTCGACATCAAGCTGATGGACTACCACGAGCATGCGATCGGCTCGGGGGCGAACGCGCGCGCGGCCTGCTACGTGGAGCTGCGGCTGGCGAACGGGCCGACCCTGTTCGGTGCCGGCATCGACAGCAACATCCTGACGGCCTCGTTCAAGGCGGTGCTGAGCGCCGTGAACCGGCACCTGGCGCTGGCCGAACGGCCGGCCGCCGTCGCCGCCTGACCGCAGCTTGCCCCCACTTGGGGTCACATCCACCCACTTGGGGTCACATCTGACATTCGTACATTTCTCCGAAAAAATGTACGAATGTCAGATGTGACCCCATCCGTTTAATGCAGCAAAACAGCGACGCGCGGTGGCATTCAGCTGTGGCACAGCGCACCGGCGATGCTTGGCAACAACATGGGGTCACATCTGACATTCGTACATTTCGCGAGCGAAATGTACGAATGTCAGATGTGACCCCATGTTGTTGAGGCGAAAAAAAAGCAGCGACGCGCGCTGCCGGGTCGGGCGGATCCAGGGTATGACCGTCATGCGGGCGGCCGCGTGGACATCGGCTTCGCCGTCTGCCCGGCCGGGCCGTCGCGCCCCACGCGCTCGTATTCCGAGATCACCTGCGCGCCCAGCAGCAGCAAGGTCGCGCCGATCTCGAGGCTGAACATGACCACGATCGCCGTCGTCATCGAGCCGTACACC
>DASRXO010000609.1:0-2479 GCA_035654095.1 Telluria sp. | reverse complement strand
TAATTCGTTAAAAGTCGTTATGCTGAACATGTTGCAGGTTTGGATTAGTTGAGTCGGCAAACTCGGGTATACGCCCCTAATCCAATGCCTGCAACCCCTCCCAGCTTAGTCAAGCAAATTATTCCGGACACTAGTGCGCTTTCGCGGGAAGTCATTTTCCCCAATGGGGAAAATGACGGCCTTCCCGCCGCTCGGTGACACCCCCAATTTATTGCTTGCCCGCGCGGGCGATCCGCCGCAGAATCGCTGATTGTCAAAAACCATCAAGCGAGCTTCCCGTCATGCGCCTTCGTATTTACTTTTCCGGCCTGCTGCTCCTGTCATCCCTTGCCAGCGCGTTGCCTGCGCCGCCGAGCCCCGAGCCGGGCGCCGAGGTGTACGCGGCGCGCCGCGCCAAACTGCTGGCGCAGCTGCCGAAAGGCGCGATGGTGGTGCTCAACGCGTCCGAAGAAGACGGCACCCTGTTCACCGTGTATCGCCCCGATTCGAATTTCTGGTACCTGACCGGGATCGGCGAGAACCAGGCGGTGGCGGTGCTGCGGCCCGGCGTGGAGGGCAAGGCCTACACCCTGTATGCGCGCGCCAAGAGCCGCGAGGCCGAACAGTGGAACGGCTACCTGATCGGCCAGGACGCGGCCAAGACCGGCTACCGCGCCGACGCTGCCTTCGCCGGCGAGGAATTCGGCAAGCAGATGGCGGACATCATGCGCGAATCGAGCTCGCTGTGGATCATGGATGGCGGCGACACCAAGTTCCGCGAGCGCCTGGTCAAGGCCTGGGACAGCCGCGCGCGCAATTCGACGGTCGCGCTGCCCGTGTATAACCTGGAGCCCACCATCGCCGACATGCGGCTGTTCAAGGACCCCACCGAAATCGCGCTGCTGCGCTACGCGGTGGACCTGTCGGTGCAGGCCCACCTGACCGCGCTGCCGCTGGTCGCCGCCGGCACCGGCGAATGGCTGGTGCGCGCCGCGATGACCCGCGTGTGCGCCGCCGGCGGCTCGCCGCGCATGGCTTATGCGCCGATCGTCGGCTCGGGCGTCAACGCCGTGGTGCTGCACTACGCCACCGCCAGCAAGGTGATGGCCAAGGGCGACATGGTGGTCAACGACACCGCCTGCGAATACGGGATGTACGCGGCCGACGTCACGCGCAGCTATCCGGTGGGCGGCGTGTTCTCGCCCGCGCAGAAAGCGATCTACGAACTGGTGCAGCAGGCGCAGGCGGCCGGCGCCGCCAAGGCGGTGCTGGGCGCGCCGCTGCACGAGGTGCACGACGCGACCGTCGAGGTGATCGTCGATGGCCTGCTCAAGCTGGGCATCATGAAGGGCGACAAGGCGGCGATCATCGCCGACAAGAGCTACCGCGCGTTCTACCCGCACGGCAGCTCGCACTGGATCGGCCTCGACGTGCACGACGTCGGCAATTACGAACGCACCGCGCCGCCCAAGGACGCGCCCGAAAAAATCCGCGGCATGTTCAGCAAGTCGCTGGTCGCGCTCAAGCCGGGCATGGCGTTCACCATCGAGCCGGGCATCTACATTCCCGAGAACAGCGAGGGCGTGGATCCGACATGGTGGAACATCGGCGTGCGCATCGAGGACGACTACCTGGTGACCGAGAAAGGCGTCGAGTGCCTGAGCTGCGCCATGCCGCGCGATATCCCGACCATCGAAAAGCTGATGCGCAAGCGCGGCTAGCGCACGCTCAGAAGCGCGTCTCGCGCGCCGCGCGCAGGAACTCGTCGAGGATGGGTGTGCAGTCGAGCAGGTCGACGCCGCCCGCGCGGTGGAACTCCGGGTGCCACTGCAGGCCCATGACGAAGTCGGCGCGCTGGTAGCGGATCGCCTCGACGATGCCGTCCGGGTCCGACATCGCCTCGACCTGGATGTCGCGTCCCAGGTCCTTGACCGCCTGGTGATGGATCGAATTGACCACCGGCCGCCGCTGGAGCGGGAACATCTGCCCCAGCGAGGAGCCGGGCGGGAACACGATCGCATGGCGGTGCGCGTCGTAGTCGGTATGCACATGGGCCAGCGCCTCCGGCACATTGGTCGCCACGTCCTGGTACAGCGAGCCGCCGAAGGCCACGTTGATCAGCTGGCAGCCGCGGCAAATCCCCAGCACCGGCTTGCCGGCGTCGATAAATTCGTGCAGCAGTTCGAGCTCGTACAGGTCGCGCGCGCGGTCGCCGCTCCACTCGGGCCGGGTCGGCGCCTCCGCATAGGCTTGCGGCGAGACGTCGGCCCCGCCCTGCAGCACCAGTCCGTCCAGATGGCGCGCGTAGTGGCGCAGCGTGATGTTACTGGGGTGGAGCAGGCCGTTGGTGTTGACCGTCGGGACCATGAACACCAGCACGTCGCGCGACATCACCCACTGCGCGATCGACTCCTCGAGATACTGCAGGTTTTTGCTGCGCAGCCCGGTGGACCCGGCCTCGGGATGGAAGATGCGGGCCGAGACCCCGATGCGCAGGGTG
>DASRXO010000608.1:0-4169 GCA_035654095.1 Telluria sp. | reverse complement strand
AAGCGCAGGTGAAAAAGTTCGAAGCCTTCGTGCGCACCTTGCCGGGCGTGGAAAGCGTGACCAGCTACGTCGGCACCGGCAGCCCGCGCTTCTACTTGCCGCTCGACCAGATTTTCCCGCAGACGAACGTGTCGCAGATCGTGGTGCTGCCCAAGGACTTGAAGGCGCGCGAGAGCTTGCGCCTGAAGATCGTCGAGGTCTTCAAGAACGATTTCCCCGAGGTGCGCGGCCGCGTCAAGCTGCTGCCGAACGGGCCGCCGGTGCCGTATCCGGTGCAATTCCTGGTGGCCGGCCCCGAGATCGCGACCACGCGCGCGATTGCCGACAAGGTCAAGACGATCATGCTGGCCAATCCCAACACGCTGGGCGTGAACGACAACTGGAACGAGTCGGTCAAGGTGCTGCGCCTCGACCTCGACCAGGACAAGCTGCGCGCGCTCGGCGTGACGTCGCAGACCGTGCGGCGCGCCGCCAACACCATCTTGTCGGGCACGCCGATCGGCCAGTTTCGCGAGGATAACAAGCTGATCGACATCGTGGTGCGCCAGCCGCTGGAAGAGCGCGCCACGATCTCGGTGCTGAACGACACCAATATTCCCACCGCGTCCGGCAAGTCGGTGACCGTGTCGCAGATCGCGCGCGCCCATTTCGTGTGGGAGCCGGGCGTGGTGTGGCGCGAGGGCCGCGAGTGGGCGATCACGGTGCAGTCGGACGTGGCGGACGGCATCCAGGGGCCGACCGTGTCGACCCAGATCGACGCCAAGCTGGGCGCCCTGCGCGCCGGCCTGCCGCCCGGCTACCGCGTCAGCCTGGCCGGCGCGGCGGCCGACAGTTCGGCGGCCGAGGCCTCGATCAGCGCCAACGTGCCGCTGGTGATCTTCATCGTGTTCACCTTGCTGATGCTGCAGCTGCACAGCTTCTCGCGCGCGCTGATGGTGTTCCTGACCGGGCCGCTGGGCATCGCCGGCGCCGCCATGGCGCTGCTGATCCTGCACCGGCCGCTCGGCTTCGTCGCCAACCTCGGCGTGATCGCGCTGTTCGGCATGATCATCCGCAACTCGGTGATCCTGGTGGATCAGATCGAGCAGGACATCGCCGGCGGCGCCGAGCCGTGGAACGCGGTGGTGGACGCGGCGGTGCGGCGCTGCCGGCCGATCATCCTGACCGCGGCGGCCGCGGCGCTGGCCATGATTCCGCTGTCGCGCTCGGTGTTCTGGGGACCGATGGCGGTGGCCATCATGGGCGGGCTGCTGGTGGCGACCGCGCTGACGCTGCTGTTCCTGCCGGCCCTGTACGCGACCTGGTTCCGGGTCAAGAAGCCGGTGAAGGCGTAATCCCCTGCGTCGCCGCGCCGGTGACCCCGGAGCGCGACGCATGCGCGTGCTTTTCCCACACCCGGCTCTTCCAGCGCCAGTACATCGACAGTCCGCGCAGCCATTCGTCGCAGCAAAACGCGATCCAGACCCCGGTCAGGCCCAGCCCGAAGTGCAGGCCCAGCAGCCAGGCCAGCGGCACCGCCACGCCCCACATCGAACACATCCCCATCAGCACCGGAAAGCGCGCATCGCCGGCCGCGCGCAGCGAGTTGATGACCACCAGGTTGAAGGTGCGGCCCGGCTCCAGCACCAGGCTCATGCGCAGCAGCAGCGCGCCGCCGGCCACGATCTCCGGGTTCGCGCTGAACAGGCCGAACAAGTGCGGCGCCAGCAGCACCACCACGCAGGTCGAGGCCACCGTCACCGCCAGTCCCACGCGCAAGCTGCGCAGCAACTGGCGGTAAGCCTGCTCGACCTCGCCCGCGCCGACCATGTGGCCGATCATGATCTCGGTGCCGATGCCGATCGCGATCCCGAGCATCATCATCACCATCGACAGCTGCATCGCGTACGAGAAGGTGGCCAGCGCGGTCTCGCCCAGTTGCCCGACGAAATAGGTGATGACCATGAAGCTCATGTACCAGCACAGGTTTTCGCCGGCCGCCGGCACGCCGATGCGCAAGATGCCGGCCAGCGCCTTGCGGCTGATGCGCGTGAACGTGGCCAGCCGCACGTGCAGCTTGATCTGGTGCCGCACCAGCCACGCCAGCGCGACGCAGGCCACGGTGCGGCTGATCACGGTCGACAGCGCGGTGCCCACCACCCCCAGCGCCGGAAAGCCGAACATGCCGAAGATCAGCACGAAGTTCAGGCCGAGGTTCAGCACGTTCATCGCCAGCGCGATGAACATGACCTCGCGGGTATGCCCGTGCGAGCGCAGCACCGCGCCGAACGCGAGGTTGAGCGCCTCGAGGAACAGGGTGCCGCCCATCCAGGCCAGGAAGGGCAGGGCATACTGCATCAGGCCCGGCGGCAGATGCAGCAGCCGCAGCATGGGCCCGGAAAACGCCCACACCAGCGCGCTGACCGCCAGCCCGAGCCAGAAGTTCAAGCCGAGCGCGGCCGAGGCGACGCGCTGGGCGCCGTCGCGGTCGCCGGCGCCCAGGTGATGGGTCAGCACCACGCCGGCGCCGATCCCGACGAAGGAAAACAGGATGATGAAAAAGGTGACGATCTGGTTCGCCACCGCCAGCCCGGCCACCGCCGGGTCGCCCAGGTGACTGACCATGAAAGTGTCGACGATGCCCGGCAGGATGTGCGACAACTGTTCGATAAACACCGGCCAGGTGATCGCGAACAGGCCGAGTTTGCGGATGTTTTCTGAGGGCATGCGGAATTATAGCCGCCAATGCCGAGTTCGCTTCCCGGAACAAAAAACGCCCTATGATGCTAGAAAATCCAGTAAAATAGCGGGCGAAGTTGTAGCCCCTAACCGAGGCAGTGCAGGGCGGCCGGTTTCATCGTCGGGCGCCCTTTGTTTTTTGGGGTGGTCAGCGTAAGGCCGGCCGGCCAGGTGCACCCGCACGATCGGGTGCGGTCCCGCGAGGATGGCGAAATTGGTAGACGCACCAGGTTTAGGTCCTGACGCCAGCAATGGTGTGGGGGTTCGAGTCCCCCTCCTCGCACCACGAACATATACTATTTTTTTGGACGATTTTTACAATGGCAACTGCAGTCGAAACCCTGGACAAACTCGAACGTCGCATGACGATCTCTTTTCCGCTGACTGACGTCCGTACGGAAGTTGAGAAGCGCTTGAAACAGCAGGCCAAGACGGCCAAGGCGCCGGGCTTCCGCCCAGGCAAGGTGCCGATCAAGATGGTCGCGGCCCAGTACGGCTACCAGATCGAATCGGACGTGCTGAACGACAAGGTCGGCCGCGCGTTCAACGACGCCGCCAACGAGAACCAGCTGCGGGTTGCCGGCTTCCCCAAGATCGAACCGAAAGAGGGCGCGCCCGAAGGCGTGCTGAGCTTCGACGCGACCTTCGAGGTGTATCCCGAGATCGCGATCGGCGACCTGTCCGCGGTCGAGATCGAGACCGTCAAGGCCGACGTGTCGGACGCCGAGATCGAAAAGACCATCGAGATCCTGCGCAAGCAGCGCGTGCACTACCACACCAAGGGCGAGGCCGGTGAGCACGGCGACGGCGGCGCGCCGGTCGCGGCCAACGGCGACCGCGTGACGGTCGACTTCATCGGCGTGATCGACAGCGTCGAATTCGCCGGCGGCAAGGCCGACGACTACGCCTTCGTGCTGGGCGAAGGCCGCATGCTGCCGGAATTCGAAGCCGCCACCGTCGGCCTCAAGGTGGGCGAGTCGAAAACCTTCCCGCTGGCCTTCCCCGAGGACTACCATGGCAAGGACGTGGCCGGCAAGACCGCCGAGTTCACCATCACCCTGAAAAAGCTCGAGTGGGCGCACCTGCCGGAAGTCGATGCCGAATTCGCCAAGTCGCTGGGCATGGAAGACGGCGACCTGACCAAGATGCGCGCCGACATCAAGGTCAACCTCGAGCGTGAAGTGGCCGGCCGCGTCAAGGCCCGCAACAAGGAAGCCGTGATGGACGCGCTGGTCAAGGTCACCGACATGGACGTACCGAAAGTCATGATCGCCCAGGATTCCGAGCGCCTGGCCGAGATGACCCGCCAGGACATGGCGCAGCGCGGCATGGATGTCAAGAACATGCCATTCCCGCAAGAGCTGTTCGCCACCAAGGCCGAACGCCGCGTGCGCCTGGGCCTGATCCTGTCGCAACTGGTCGCCGACAACAAGTTGAACGCCACCCCCGAG
>DASRXO010000607.1:0-5228 GCA_035654095.1 Telluria sp. | reverse complement strand
AAGTCACCAACCTCACCGACTACGGCGCGTTCGTCGAAGTCGAGCAGGGTATCGAAGGCCTGGTTCACGTGTCCGAAATGGACTGGACCAACAAGAACGTGGCGCCGAACAAGGTTGTCCAGCTGGGCGACGAAGTCGAAGTCATGGTCCTGGAAATCGACGAAGAGCGTCGCCGTATCTCGCTGGGCATGAAGCAGTGCAAGGCGAATCCATGGGATGACTTCGGCGTGACCCACAAGAAGGGCGACAAGGTCAAGGGCGCGATCAAATCGATCACCGACTTCGGCGTGTTCATCGGCCTGGCCGGCAATATCGACGGCCTGGTGCACCTGTCCGACCTGTCGTGGACCGAGACCGGCGAAGAGGCCGTGCGCCGCTTCAAGAAGGGCGACGAGCTGGAAGCCATCGTGCTGGCCATCGACGTCGAGCGCGAGCGCGTTTCGCTGGGCGTCAAGCAACTCGAAGGCGACCCATTCAACAACTTCGCGGCCATGAACGACAAGGGTTCGCTGGTGACCGGTACCGTCAAGTCGGTCGAGCCGAAGGGCGCCGTGATCCAGCTGTCGGACGAAGTCGAAGGCTATCTGCGTGCTTCCGAAATCGCGCGCGATCGCGTGGAAGATGCCGGCACCCACTTGAAGGTGGGCGATTCGGTCGAAGCGCTGGTCATCAACATCGACCGCAAGGCTCGCAGCATCCAGCTGTCGATCAAGGCGAAAGACAATGTCGAGACCCAGGAAGCGATGCAGAAGATAGCAGCTTCCTCCGACAACAACGCAGCTTCGGGCACCACCAGCCTGGGCGCGCTGTTGAAAGCTAAGTTCGACAACAAGAACTAAGTTTTCGGAACCGGCCAGATGACCAAGTCCGAGCTGATCAGCCGCCTCGCTGAGCGTTATTCGCAACTGGTGGCCAAGGATGCGGAGTACGCTGTCAAGACCATTCTCGACGCGATGACCAACGCCCTGGCGACCGGTCAGCGCATCGAGATCCGCGGTTTCGGCAGCTTTGCGCTGAACAGCAGGCCGCCGCGGATTGGGCGCAATCCCAAGTCCGGCGACAAAGTGATGGTGCCCGAAAAGCGGGTGCCTCACTTCAAACCGGGCAAACAGCTGCGCGAGCGGGTGGATGCGATGGTCGGGCAACCGATCATCGAAGACTGAGTCGTCTGGTGGCTTAAGCTTGCAAAGAACGGCGTCCCCCAGGATGCCGTTTTTTTTTGCCATGTCGTTCCCGCGAAGGCGGGAACCCATAGCGCGCGTGATCAGCATAGGCGCTATGGATTCCCGCCTGCGCGGGAATGACGGAGCTGCGCGGGAATGACGGAGCTGCGCGGGAACGACGATGCGCGCATGACGTGCTGTTTTTGATATAACCGGGTAACATATGCGACACTTCGCAACCCTTCAGACTGGACCTGCCTGATGAAACTGGTTTCCACCGTCGTAGGATTTATTCTGTTCGTCCTGTTCTTCGGCTTCGCGCTGAAAAACACGCAGGAAGTCGACCTGCATTTTTTCCTGAATTATGAATTGCGCGGCCCGCTGGTGCTGATGCTGCTGGCCTTCTTCGTGGCCGGCGCCTTCCTCGGCATCCTGGCCGTGACGCCGACCGTGTTCCGCCACCGGCGCGAGAGTTCGCAGCACAAGAGCACGATCCAGGCCTTGCAAAGCGCTGGCCGCGGCGCTGCCCAGCCGGCGCCCGACAGCGTCAACACGCAGCACTGAGCGTGCCTCCATCACACCAACAAAAAGAATCGCATGGAATTTGAACTCTGGTGGTTACTCGGCATTCCCGTTTTTTTCGCGCTTGGCTGGATCGCCGCGCGGGTCGACATCAAGCAGCTGGTGTCGGAGTCGCGCAGTCTGCCGCGCGGCTACTTCAAGGGCTTGAACTTCCTGCTCAATGAGCAGCCGGACAAGGCGATCGACGCCTTCATCGAGATCGTCAAGCTCGATCCCGAAACCGCCGATATGCATTTCGCGCTGGGCAACCTGTTCCGCCGCCGCGGCGAGACCGAGCGCGCGATCCGGGTCCACCAGAACCTGCTGTCGCGCCCCGACCTGCCGCAGGAACAGCAGCAGCACGCGCAGTACGAGCTGGGCATGGACTACCTGAAGGCCGGCCTGCTGGACCGCGCCGAGGAATCGTTCAACCAGCTGCTCGACGGCGGCTACGGCGTGCAGGCGCGCCGCGCGCTGCTCGAGATCTTCCAGCGCGAGAAGGAGTGGCGGCGTGCGATCGACGCCGCGCTCGGCCTGCAGGAGTCCGGCGCCGGCGCGCGCCAGAAGGAGATCGCCCAGTTCTATTGCGAGCTGGCGCAGGACGCGCTGGTGCACATGCAGACCGACGAGGCCGTGGCCCTGCTTGAGAAGGCGCTCCGGACCGACCGCAAGAACGTGCGCGCCACCCTGCTGTGCGGCGACGCCCAGCTGGCCAAGGGCGACGTCGAGGGCGCGCTGATGACCTGGCGCCGCGTCGAGCAGCAAAGCGTGCCGCACGTGGCGCTGGTGGCGGGCCGCCTGATGGACGGCTACCGCAAGGTCGGCCGTCCGCAGGAGGGCGTCAACCTGCTCAAGTCCTACCTGGCCGAAGCGTCCTCGATCGACCTGATCGAAGTCGTGTTCAAGGCCGTGATCGAACTCGATGGGGTGGAGGCGGCCAAGCAGCTGGTGCTGGAAGAGCTGCGCCGCAACCCGACCCTGCTCGGCCTCGACAAGCTGCTCGAAGCGCGCCTGATGGACGCGCCGGCCAACATCTGGGACGAGCTGTCGATGGTGAAAAACCTGGTCCACGGGTACACTCACAAACTGGCGCGCTACCAATGCAGCCATTGCGGCTTCAAGGCGCGCCAATTTTACTGGCAGTGCCCGGGCTGCAGCCGGTGGGAGACCTACCCGCCGCGCCGCACCGAAGAACTCAACGTCATGAACTAAGCATATGAAAATTACGATTATCGGCACCGGCTATGTAGGCCTGGTCACCGGCGCCTGCCTCGCCGAATTGGGCAACGACGTGTTTTGTCTCGACGTCGACGAAAAGAAGATCGCGCTGCTCAACAGCGGCGGCATCCCGATCCACGAGCCGGGCCTGGAAGAAGTCGTGGCGCGCAACCGCGCCGCCGGCCGCCTGCAGTTCTCGACCGACGTCGCGGCCAGCGTGGCGCACGGCACGCTGCAGTTCATCGCGGTCGGCACCCCGCCCGACGAAGACGGCTCGGCCGACCTGCAGTACGTGCTGGCCGCCGCGCGCAGCATCGGCAAGCACATGACCGGCTTCAAGGTCATCGTCGACAAGTCCACCGTGCCGGTCGGCACCGCCGACCGGGTGCGCGCGGCGCTGGCTGCGGAGATCGCCGCGCGCGGCGCCGACGCCGACTTCTCGGTGGTCTCGAATCCCGAATTCCTGAAAGAGGGCGCCGCGGTCGAGGACTTCATGCGCCCCGACCGCATCGTCATCGGCCACGACGACACGCCCGGCGGCCAGCGCGCGCACGACCTGATGAAGAAGCTGTACGCGCCGTTCAACCGCAACCATGAGCGCACCTACTGGATGGACGTGCGCTCGGCCGAATTCACCAAGTACGCGGCGAATGCGATGCTGGCGACCCGCATCTCGTTCATGAACGAACTGGCCAACCTGGCCGACCAGGTCGGCGTCGACATCGAAGCGGTGCGCCACGGGATCGGCTCCGATCCGCGCATCGGCCACAGCTTCCTGTACGCCGGCGCGGGCTACGGCGGGTCCTGCTTCCCGAAAGACGTGCAGGCGCTCGAGCGCACCGCGCGCCAGTACGACCAGGACCTGTTGATCCTGCGCGCGGTGGAAGCGGTCAACGACAAGCAGAAGCTGGTGCTGGGCCGGAAAGTGGTCGACAGCTTCGGCGAGGACCTGGGCGGCAAGCACTTCGCGGTCTGGGGCCTGGCCTTCAAGCCGAACACCGACGACATGCGCGAGGCCCCGGCCCGCGTGCTGCTGCGCGAGCTGCTGGCGCGCGGCGCCACGGTGGCGGTGTACGATCCGGTCGCGATGGACGAAGCCAGGCGCGTGCTGGCGCTGGACTTCAACTCCGCCGAGCTGGCGCGCATCCGCTTCGCATCGAGCCCGATGGATACGCTGGACGCGGCCGAGGCGCTGGTCATCGTCACCGAATGGAAGGCCTTCCGCAGCCCCGACTTCGAGCAGATCAAGGCGCGCCTGAAGAACCCGATCATCTTCGATGGCCGCAACCTGTTCGAACCGTCGCTGATGGCCGAAAACGGCATCGAGTACCACGGCATCGGACGCTCGGTGCTGACCCGAAAATGAGCGCCACCGCCAGCACCGCCGTGAGCCGGCTGTTGAGCGCGGACGGCTATCCCCGGATCGCCGCGCCCAGGCTCGACACGGTGCGCATCCTGGTGGTCGGCGACGTCATGCTGGACCGCTACTGGTTCGGCGAGGTCAGCCGCATCTCGCCGGAAGCGCCGGTGCCGGTGGTGCGCATCGAGCGGCGCGAAGAGCGGCTGGGCGGCGCGGCCAACGTGGCGCGCAACGCCTCGGCGCTGGGCGCGCACTGCGGCCTGCTCGGGGTGGTCGGCGCGGACGAGGCGGGCGCGCAGGTCGAGCAGCTGCTCGAGGGCTCGAGCATCCACAACTACCTCAAGTGCGACGAGGCGATCTCCACCATCATCAAGCTGCGCGTGATCGGCCGCCAGCAGCAGCTGCTGCGCATCGACTTCGAAGACGCGCCGACCGACACCGTCCTGCGCGACAAGCTGACCCAGTTCAACGCGCTGCTGGCCGACTACGGCGTGATCATCCTGTCCGACTACAACAAGGGCAGCCTGGTCAACGTGGCCGCGATGATCAAGATCGCGCGCGCGGCCGGCAAGATCGTGATGGTCGATCCGAAAGGCGACGATTTCTCGCCCTACGCCGGCGCCACCATCCTGACGCCGAACAAGTCGGAACTCAGGCGCATCGTCGGCAGCTGGAAGACCGAGGACGAGCTGACCGCCAAGGCCCAGGGCCTGCGCCAGCAGCTCGGCCTCGACGCCCTGCTGCTGACCCGCTCGGAAGAGGGCATGAGCCTGTACACGGCGGCCGAAGTGCTGCACGTGCACGCCGACGCGCGCGAGGTGTTCGACGTCTCGGGCGCGGGCGACACCGTGATCGCGACCCTGGCCGCGATGCTCGGCGCCGGCATGCCGATGGCGGATGCCCTGATGACCGCCAACCGCGCCGGC
>DASRXO010000606.1:0-4121 GCA_035654095.1 Telluria sp. | reverse complement strand
TCCATCAATTTGGAAGATGCAACGTTGTATGTTACCGGATCGCGGCGCGGCGTGTGTAGCGCAATGTATCAGCAGGCGGCGCGCGACCGGCTAGAAGCCGGACAGGACGATCTTGCCGCGCGCCTTGCCGCTTTCGAGCAGGGCGTGGGCGCGGCGCAGGTTGGCCGCATTGATCGTGCCGAAGCGCTCGGCCAGGGTCGAGCGCAAGGCGCCGGCGTCGACCAGTTGCGCGACCCGGCCCAGCAGGCGATGCTGCTCGATCATGTCGGGGGTCTGGAACATCGAGCGCGTGTACATGAATTCCCAATGCAGCGAGATGCTCTTGCGCTTGAGCAGCCGCACGTCGAGCGACTCGGGATCGTCGATCAAGGCCAGCTTGCCCTGCGGCGCGAGGACCTCGACGATCTGCGCCAGGTGCTGGCCGGTATGCGTCAGGCTGGCCACGTAATCGACTTGCTCGAAGCCGATGCCGCGCAACTGCTGCGTCAAGGGCTGGGCGTGGTCGATGACATGGTGGGCGCCGAGCGCGCGCACCCATTCGCGCGTTTCGGGCCGCGACGCGGTGGCGACGATGGTCAGTCCGGTCAGCTGGCGCGCCAGTTGCACCAGGATCGAGCCGACCCCGCCCGCCGCGCCCACCACCAGCAGGATGCCGGCCGGGTCCCGGCCTTCACTCACGCGCAAGCGGTCGAACAGCAGCTCCCAGGCCGTGATCGAGGTCAGCGGCAAGGCGGCGGCTTCCTCGAAGCCGAGGCTGGCCGGCGCGGGGCCGGCGATGCGCTCGTCCACCAGATGCAGTTCGCTGTTGGTGCCCGGCCGCAGCAGCGAACCGGCATACATGACGCGGTCGCCCGGCTTGAACAGCCGCACCTGGTCGCCCACGGCGCGCACCACGCCGGCGGCGTCCCAGCCCAGCACTTTCGCTTCGCCGGCGGGCGGCGCCACGCCGATGCGGACCTTGGTATCGACCGGATTCACCGACACCGCATGCACTTCCACCAGCAGGTCGTGGCCGCCGGCGACGGGGTCCGGCAAGGTGATGTCGATCAGGGATTCCGGCGCGGTAATCGGAAGTGATTCGCGATAGGCAACTGCTTTCATGGGCGCTCCACATGTCGATGCGCCATTATGGAAGCCGCGCCGCAGCTTGTACAGGGAAGGGGCGCGATTTCAGAATTCTGGTTTATGGAATAGTGCGCCAGGCAGCCAGCGGCGGGGATGGGGATGCGCGCCGACGCCCGTGCCGCATTCGTTCTCGTTTCCGTGCGCGTTTTATCTCGTTTTGTCTGGTTTGAACTCCGCTGGCGCGGCGCGGTCTAACAAGACAAAACGAGACAAAACGCGCAGGAGAACGAGTATGAATGCGGCACAGTCTTCCACGGCACCCATCGTCCCTCGCTCCGGCGTGCGCGGCTATCAATGGAAATGCCTGTTCCTCCCGGACGGAACCGAACTGCGCATGCGCTTCGGCGGCGAGGTGTTCTACGCCCGCGTGCTGGAGGATGCGATCGTGTACCAGGGCCAGCGCCTGTCGCCGCGCCAGTTGACGATCGCGATCGCGGGCGACGGCCACAACGCCTGGCGCGAATTGTGGCTGCTGCTGCCGGGAGAATCGACCTGGAAGCTGGCCTGCCTGCGCCGGCGCGAGCTGGAGCGCCAGGCCGTGCCAGCGCCCGCGTCGCCCGCCGACACGATTGCCGCGGCCGCCGCGGCCATGTCGGACCTGCTCAAGGCCGCGCTGGCGCTGGCCGGGCACGCGCAGGCGCCGCCGGCCCGCAAAATCGAGCGCCGCGTCAACCGCGCGCGCCGCGCCGACGACTATCTGGCCGACTCCTGCCAGCTCGATTGAGCGCGCCGCCCAGCCGCTGGCGTTGTAAGTACATCCGCCATTTACAATTTGCAACATATCTCACGCAAGCTCATGCTAAGCTGAAAAATTGTATTGTCTCGGGTGCCGCCGCTCCGTGCGCCGGCGTATTTTCGTCGTCCTTCCTTTCCTGACTCCTCATGACCGCTCAGCGCCTGCCTCGCCTTGCCATGTATTCGAAAACCTTGCTCGCCGCCACCCTGGCCACCGCCTTCTCGGCCCACGCCGCCGATGGCGTGCCGCCCGTGGGCGACGGCTCCTACCCGGGCACCATTGTCCTGACTGTGGACGCCAGCAACAACAGCCAGCAGATTTTCCAGATCCACGAAAGCATCCCGGTCAAGGCCGGCAAGCTGACCCTGCTGTATCCGCAATGGCTGCCGGGTAACCATGGCCCGACCGGTCCGCTGAGCGCGCTCGGCGGCCTGAAATTCACCGGCAATGGCAAGCCCATCGAATGGAAGCGCGATCCGCTCAACGTCTACGCCTTCCACCTGAACGTGCCGACCGGCGTGACGTCGGTCGAAGCGGACTACCAATTCCTGTCTCCGCTGGAAGGCAACCAGGGCCGCATCACGATGACCGACAATATCGTCGGCGTGCAGTGGAACGCCATGGCCCTGTACCCGGCCGGCTACGCCACCCGCCACATCACCTACCAGCCCAACCTGATCCTGCCGCAAGGCTTCCAGTTCGGCACCGCGCTGGAGACGGAATCCCAGAGCGGCGACAAGGTCGCCTTCAAGCCGCTCGACATGGAAACCATGGTCGACTCGCCGCTGTTCTCGGGCCGCTACTTCAAGCGCATCGACCTCGATCCGGGCGCCAAGATTCCGGTCCATCTGAACATCGTGGCCGACAATGCGGAAAGCCTGGAAGCGAAGCCGGATCAGATCGCGCCCCACCTGGCCCTGATCCAGCAGGCCTACAAGCTGTACCAGTCGCAGCATTACAAGCATTACGACTTCCTGTTCGCCTTGAGCGATGAATTCGCCGGCATCGGCCTGGAACACCACCAGTCGAGCGAGAACGGCGTGAAGACCGACTACTTCACCGACTGGAAGAAGAGCGAAGTCGGGCGCGACCTGCTGGCGCACGAATACACCCACTCGTGGGACGGCAAGTTCCGCCGTCCGGCCGGCCAGAACGTACCGAACTTCAACACCCCGCTCAATAACGACCTGCTGTGGGTCTACGAAGGCCAGACCCAATACTGGGGTAATGTGCTGGCCGCGCGCTCGGGCCTGGTGGCGCGCGAGCACTCGATGGACCTGCTGGCCAACGTCGCCGCCCGCTACGACCACGTGCGCGGGCGCGACTGGCGCAGCGTGCTGGACACGACCAACGACCCGATCATCAATATGCGCCGTCCGCTCGGCTGGGGCAACTGGTCGCGCAGCGAGGACTATTATTCGGAAGGCCAACTGGTCTGGCTCGACGCCGACACCAAGATCCGCGAACTGTCGGGCGACAAGCTGTCCCTGAACGACTTCGCCGCCAAGTTCTTCGGCGTCGAGAACGGCAACAACCGCGCCCTGCACTATACCTTCGAGGACGTGGTCAAGACGCTCAACAGCGTGCAGCCCTACGACTGGGCCAGCTTCCTGCACCAGCGCATCGACGGCATCAATCCGCATGCGCCGCTGGACGGCCTGGCCCGCAGTGGCTGGAAGCTGGTCTACGCCGACACCCCGACCGACTTCATGAAGATGGCCGAGGAACGCAGCAAGGGCACCAACTTCGCGTACTCGCTGGGCTTTAATGTCGACAAGGACGGCAAGGTGGTCGGCATCGAGTGGAACGGTCCGGGCTTCAAGGCCGGCCTGACCAGCGGCAGCAGCACCATCGTCGCCGTCAACGGCGCCGCCTATAAGCCCGAGCTGCTGAAGGCGGCGGTGAAGGCGGCCAAGGGCAGCGACAAGAAGATCGAGCTGCTGATCAAGAAGGGCAGCAGTTTCCGCACCGTGTCGATCGACTACCACGAGGGCCTGAAGTACCCGCGCCTGGAGCGCATCGAAGGCACGCAAGACCGCCTGAGCGCGATCCTGGCGCCGATGAAATAAGCACGCGGCAGCATGATGAAAAAAGCCGGCACCTGAAAAGATGCCGGCTTTTTTAATGCTCGTCGTTCCCGCGCACGCGGGAACCCATACTGAGCACAGCCTACCGCGACTGCTTGTCCCACCCAAGGATCGCAAGGCAGTACCGGGTCGAACGGCCGCTTCCAACACGCAGCAAGAGACCTTTGTGTTCG
>DASRXO010000605.1:0-3659 GCA_035654095.1 Telluria sp. | reverse complement strand
AGCTGGTGCTGCGCGAAGGGCGCATCCTCGACACCATCGTCGCCTGGGCCTCGAACCACGTGGCGCACCTGTCGCCGCTGCTGGTGGCGCCGCTGCTGATGGTGTTCGAGATGTGCCTGACGCTGCTGATTCCGTCCACCTCGGCCAAGGCCGCGCTGTCGATCCCCATCCTCGGGCCGATCGCGCAATCGGTCGGCGTCAGCGGCCAGATCACGGTGCTCGCCTTCCTGCTCGGGAATGGGCTGGTGAATATGTTCGCGCCGACGTCGGGCATGCTGCTGGCCTACCTCGCCACCGCGGGCATTCCTTACGGGCGCTGGTTCCGTTTCGTGCTGCCGCTGTTCGGCGTGTTCACCGCGCTGGCGATCGGTGCCTGCATGCTGGCTGTCGCCATCGGCTATTGAGGGATTCGCCATGCCTGCGACACTACCCGCTTCCGCGCCGCGCATCTGGCGCGACGTGATGATCGCGATGCGCGACGGCGTGCGCCTCGCGACCGACGTCTACTTCCCGGCCGAGGGCGACGGACCATTCCCGGTGCTGCTCGAACGGACGCCCTACAACAAGGCCGGCACCAACCACGGCGACCGCACGCTGGCCGCGCCCACTCCGCTTTCCAAGCCCGAGGTGGCGGCCGGTTTCGTCCGCGCCGGCTACGTCTATGTGCTGCAGGATTGCCGCGGCCGGTACGCGTCGGAAGGCGGCTTCGAAAAATACGTGGCCGAGGGCGAGGACGGCTTCGACACCATCGGCTGGCTGCAGGCCCAGACCTGGTGCGACGGCCATGTCGGCACGCTCGGCCTGTCGTACGGCGCGCACGCGCAGACCGCGCTGGCCGCGTTTGCGCCGCCCGGCCTGGGCGCCATGTTCCTCGACTCGGGTGGCTTTTCGAGCGCTTACCACAGCGGCATCCGGCAGGGCGGGGCGTTCGAACTCAAGCAGTTGACCTGGGCCTACAAGCACGCGATGCTGGCGCCGCAAAGCGCAGCCGACCCGGCGCGGCGCGCGGCGCTGGCGGCGCAGGACCTGCGTCAGTGGATGCGCGTGCAGCCTTGGCGCAACGGCCATTCGCCTTTGAGCGCCGCGCCCGAATACGAGCAGTACGTGGCCGAGCAGTGGCGCGAGGAGCTGTTCGGCGCCTACTGGAAGCGGCCGGCCCTGTACGCGCGCGGCCACTACGACCGCTTTCCGGACGTGCCGATGGTCCACCTGTGCAGCTGGTACGACCCGTATGCGCAGACCGCGATCGACAACTACCTCGGCCTGTCGCGCATCAAACGCAGCCCGGTGCGGCTGGTGCTGGGACCGTGGACCCACGGCCAGCGCTCGGTCACCTATGCCGGCGATGTCGATTTCGGCAGCGCGGCCACGCTGGACGGGAACATCGCACCCGACTACACGGCCTTGCGCCAGGCCTGGTTCGACCGCCACCTGCGCGGCATCGACGCGCCCGATTATTTGCCGGCCCCGGTCAAGCTGTTCGTGATGGGCGGCGGCAGCGGCCGCAAGAACGCGGACGGCAGGCTCGATCACGGCGGCCGCTGGCGCGACGAGGCGGACTGGCCGCCGCCGTCCGTGCGCGCAGTGCCGTTCTACCTGCACGCCTCGGGCGCGCTGGCGCGCGAGCCGAGCGCCGACGCGCAGGCCGCGCTGTCGTATGAACACGATCCGCGCCATCCGGTGCCGACCATCGGCGGCGCGATCGCCTCGGGCGCGCCGGTGATGGCGGCCGGCGCCTTCGACCAGCGCGAGAGCGCCGCGGTGTTCGGCGCCGCCGCGCCATACCGCGCGCTGGCCGATCGCGACGACGTGCTGGTGCTGGAGACCGCGCCGCTGGCGCATGCGCTCGAAGTCACCGGCAGCATCGTGGCGCACCTGTGGGTGGCGTCGTCGGCGCGCGACACCGACTTCACGATCAAGCTGGTGGACGTGTATCCGCCCAGCGCCGACTATCCCGGCGGTTGCGCGATCAATCTGGCGCATGGCATACTGAGGATGCGCTTTCGCGATGGATTCGAACGCAGCGAATTGATGGAACCCGATGCGAGCTACGCCATCCAGATACCGGCTTTCCCGACCAGCAACCTGTTCGTTGCGGGGCATCGCATCCGCCTTGAAATCGCCAGCAGTAACTTCCCCCATTTCGACGTCAACCCCAACACCGGGGCGCCGGCCGGCGAGGCGAGCGAGCCGGTGGTGGCGCGCAACCGCGTGTTCATGGACCGCAGCCGGCCCTCGCATATCGTGCTGCCGCTGGCCGGCGGCTGAGGCATGACGGCGCGCGCGACCCAGTTGCCGCTGCGCGCGCTGCGCGGTTTCCACGCCATCGTCGAAACCGGCTCGGTGACCGAGGCCGCGCGCCGGCTCGGGCTCACGCAGCCGGCGGTCTCGCGCATGCTGGCGCAGCTGGAGCAGCAGATCGGCTTCGAGCTGTTTTTCCGCGATCATGGACGGCTGGTGCCGACCCAGGACGGGCTGCTGCTGTTCGAGGAAGTCGAACTGTCGCTGGGCAGCGTGGAGCGGGTGCACAGCCTGGTGCGCGACATCGCCGAATACCGCGTCGGCCACCTGAAGCTGGTGGCGCCGCCCAGTTTTTCGGAAGGCGTGCTGCCCGATATCGCGGCCGCCTTCGTCGAACGCTTTCCGCGCGTGCGCATGACGATCGATTCGCGCAGCATCGAAAGCTCGAAAGCCATGATCGCCACCCGCGCGGTGGACGGCGGCTTCCTCAAGCTGCCGCTCGACCGGCCCGACCTGCGCGCCGAGAAGATGGTGTCGAGCGCGATGGTGTGCGTGCTGTCCGAGCGTAATCCGCTGAGCCGCGAGCCGCTGCTCACGCCCGCGCTGCTGCGCGACGAGGCCTTGATCCTGCTCGGTCTCGGGCGCTTGTCGCGCGCGCAGATCGAGAATGCCTTCATGCGCGCCGGCGTGCGTCCCGACGTGCGGCTCGAAACCCACACCGTCGGCTCGGCCTGCGCGCTGGCCGGGCGAGGACTGGGCATCGCGCTGGTCAACGAGATGCTGGCCGTGCCCTGCCTGCGGCCGGGGATGGTGATCCGTCCGTTCGAGCCGCGGCTGGTCAGCGAGTACGCGTTCGTGACCTCGTCGCTGTCGGCCCCGACCCGGCTCGCGACCGAATTCCTGCGCCAGACGCGGCGCCATTTCGGCGTGCCGGATCCGGACTGAGATGGCGCGCCGTTTCGCCTTGCTGCGCGCCTTGGCGCTCGCGCCCTTGCTGGCCGCCTGCGCGTCGCAGCAGCCGTTCCCGCTGGCCGAGGCTACCATCGGCGGCATGCATGCCGCGATGCGCGCCGGCGCCCTGAGCTGCCGCGCGGTGGTGCAGGGTTATCTCGATCGCATCGCGGCCCACGATCCGGCGCTGCATGCCGTGATCTCCCTGAACCCCGATGCGCTGGCCGAAGCCGACGCGCTCGACCGCGCCGGCATGCGCGCTCCGCTGCATTGCGTGACCGTGCTGGTGAAGGACAACATCGACGCCCGCGGCATGCCCACGACCGCCGGCGCGCTGGCGTTCGCGGGCAACCGTCCGCCGCAGGACGCCTTCCTCGTCGCGCGCCTGAGGGCAGCCGGCGCGATCGTGATCGGCAAGGCCAATATGGACGAATTCGCGTTCACCTACAAGGGCTCGTCGTCGATCG
>DASRXO010000604.1:0-5892 GCA_035654095.1 Telluria sp. | reverse complement strand
CCAGCGCTTCGAACGCGCTGCCGTCGCCCCAGGCCGCATCGAACACCACATAACGTTCGCGCCCGCGCCAGTGCGGCCCGAGGTCCACGGCCCTATCGTCCCGTGTAGCGGAAGCAGGAGGTATCGTGGTCGTCCACCATGCCGATCCCCTGCATGTAAGCGTAGACGATGGTCGAGCCGACGAACTTGAAGCCGCGCTTGACCAGGTCTTTCGAGATCCGGTCCGACAGCTCGGTCTTGGCCGGCCGGCTGGCCGACGTCCAGTGGTTGACGATCGGCTTGCCGTCGACGAAAGCCCACAGGTACTGGTCCAGCGTCAGTCCCTCGGCGCGCATGCGCAGGTAAGCCTGGGCATTGGTGATGGCCGCCGCCACCTTCAGGCGGTTGCGCACGATGCCCGGATTGGATAGCAGCTCGGCCACCTTGTCGGCATCGTACTTCGCGATTTTTTTCGCGTTCCAGTGATCGAAGGCCTTGCGGTAGGTGTCGCGCTTGTTGAGGATGGTCTCCCAGCTCAGGCCCGCCTGCGCGCCTTCGAGGTTGAGCATTTCGAACAGGCGGGTCTCGTCGTGGCAGGGCACGCCCCATTCGGTATCGTGATAGTCGATGTAGCGCGGATTGGCCATATTGGCCCAGGAGCAGCGGGTAGGCGTCGTCATGGAGGCAGTATAAATCATCGCGCCGCGCGCATCACCCTGGCCAGCGCCTTCACGCCGAGCGCGATGTCGGCCGGAGGGATCGCCGCGAAACCGAGCACCAGGCCGGGCGCCACTGCGCAGGCCGGCCCCGCGTTCCGGCTCGCGTAGTACGACAGCGGGCGCAGCTCGATGCCGGCGTCGTGCGCGGCCGCGGCGATGCGCGCCTCGTCGTGCGGGCGGCGAAAGTGCAGGCAGAGGTCGAGACCCGCGTCGGACGGGCCGCAGGCGAATTCGTCGGCGAGGTGACGATCGATCCCCGCCAGCAGCGCCGCGCGCCGTTCGGCGTAGGCCTCGCGGGTGCGCTTGATGTGGCGGCCGAAATGGCCGGCCGCGATGAAGTCCGCCAGCACCATCTGCGGCATGATCGCGTTGTGACGGTCCATCACCGCCTTGGCACGCACCAGCGGCTCGACCAGCGCCGGCGGCGCCACCACGTAACCGAGCCGCAGGCCGGGGAACAGCACCTTCGACAGCGTGCCGACGTAGATCGTGCAGTCGGCGCGGTCCAGGCTTTGCAGCGACGCCAGCGGCGGACCGGTGTAGCGGTACTCGCTGTCGTAGTCGTCTTCCTGCTGCGAACCCGAGGTGATGACGATCTGCTCCGGTGTGCAGTTCACGCCGCGCGAGGCGCGCAGGTAGACGCACAGCAGCTCGCGCAGCGGCGCGTAACCGGCCGGGTCGCTGTAGCCCATGTGATGGTCGGGCCGGCGCCAGCGCCTCGCCTCCAGCCGGCTCCAGGTATCGAAGGGGAACAGGTCGATGCCGGGCATGCTGACGCGGAAGGCGCGCAGCGGACCTTCATGGAAACGCACCGTGGCCATCGCGCCGGCGTGGGCCGGGCGGCGCGCGCCGGCAGCGGCAGGCGCGCACTGACGAAAGTGCCTTTGCCGACGCTGCCGCTGAGGTAACCCTCGGCCGTCAACTGCGCGTAGGCATTGAGCACCGTCTGGCGCGAGACCGCGAGCAGATTGCAGAAGTCGCGCGTGGGCGGCAGCTGGACGCCGGGCGCGAGGGCGCCGCGCAGGATCGCGTCCTTGATGTGGGCGTACAGCTGGCGGAACAAGGGCTCGGGCGCGTTGCGCGCGAGCGGGAAGGCGGCGAGGATGTCGGTGAGGTGCATGATGGATTTGTCCGGGGGCGCTTGATCCGCGTGGGCACGATGAACCCGTACCCACCCTACAACTTGATCCGCGTGGGCACGATGAACTACGTGGGCGCTGGTAGGGTGGGTACGGGTTCATCGTGCCCACGCGGATCGTGCGACAAGATTGGCATTTCAATATTCGCGCTTATTGGATATTTGAGCAAGCCAAATCGCATCGTAAAATACGCCATCCACACACCACCGGAGCAACGGCATGCAATTCGAAGCACAACTGCACTGGCAGCGCGGCGACCAGCCTTTCCTCGACCAGCGCTACAGCCGCGCCCACGAACTGTCGTTCGACGGCGGCCTGCGCGTGCCCGCCTCGTCATCGCCGCTGTCGGTGCCGCTGCCGATGTCGGTCGCCGCCAACCTCGATCCCGAGGAAGCGCTGGTGGCCGCCGCCTCCAGCTGCCATATGCTGTTCTTCCTGTCGATCGCGGCCCAGCGCGGCTTCGTGGTGGACGACTACCGCGACCACGCGATCGGCACGCTCGGCAAGAACACCGACGGCAAGATGGCGATGACGACCATCGCACTGCGCCCGGCGATCGTGTTCTCCGGCCAGCAGCCCAGCGCCGATGAACTCGAAGCGATCCACCACGCCTCGCACGACAAGTGCTACGTCGCCAACTCGCTCAAGACCGACGTCGTGGTCGAGGCCCCGCGCTAGATGTACGCGCCCTCGCACTTCGACGAAACCCGGCCCGACGTCCTGCGCGCGCTGGTGGCCGACCATCCGCTCGGCACGCTGGTGCTGCAAGGACCGGCCGGCCTCGACGCCGATCACCTGCCGTTCGAGCTGTCGGCGCCGGCGGACGACGCGCCGTTCGGCGTGCTGCGCGGTCACGTGGCGCGCGCCAATCCTGTGTGGCGGCTGGCCGGCCAGCAGGCGCTGGTGGTGTTCCAGGGGCCGTCGGCCTATATCTCGCCGTCGCTGTACGAAGAGAAGCAGGCCAGCGGCAAGGTAGTCCCGACCTACAACTACGCGGTGGTGCACGCGCACGGCACGCTGCACGCGATCGACGACCCGGCCTGGCTGCTGGCCTTCCTCGACCAGCTCACGCAGCGTCACGAGTCGGCACGCGCCGCGCCATGGTCGGTGCACGATGCGCCGCGCGACTACATCGACAAGCTGCTGGGCGCGATCGTCGGCATCGAGATCCGCGTCGAGCGCATGCAGGGCAAATGGAAGACCAGCCAGAACCGGCCGCACCAGGACCGCGTGAACATCGCGGCCGAGAGCGGCGCGATGGCGGCGCTGGTGCGCGCGCAGCGCTAAGAGGCGGCTTCAAAATGGGCGTGGCTAGGCGCGGCGACGAAGACAGTGCGCCTGCACGGCAAGGAGCTGCAACAACGCCACGCCCATTTTGAAACCGCCTCTAAGGATTGATCGGGTCGGCGGCCAGACCAAGGCGGCGCTTCTTGGCGCCGGCCGGCACCGGCAGGTTTTCCAGGCTGGTGACGAGCTTCACTTCGCCATCGGCCAGCATCAGGTCGAGGTGCTGCATCAGGCGCTGGAACAGGCCGTCCGGTCTGGTCTTCTCGGTGCTGTAGACCGCGGCCCAGGCATTGCGGCCGGAGCGCTTGGCCAGGTACAAGCCCTGGTCGGCCAGCTCCACCACTTCGGACCACGACAGCAGCCGCGGTTGCGCCTGCAGGAAGGGGAAACAGGCGAAGCCGATCGAGCAGGTCTTGTGCAGACGCGTGCCGTCCGGCAGCTCGAACTCGCGGTTGGCCACCGCGCTGCGGATCCGCTCGGCCACCACCTGGGCTTCGTCGCGGTGGGTGGCGCGCGCCAGCACCAAAAACTCTTCGCCGCCCCAACGGATCAGGTAGTCCGATTCGCGGAACACCTCGCGCAGGCGCTCCTGCATCTGCACCAGCACCGCGTCGCCGCCGGCGTGGCCGTGGCAGTCGTTGACTTCCTTGAAGTGGTCGAGATCGACCATGAAGAACACCAGGTCCCTGCCGGGCGCGGTCTCGCGCTCGGTCCCGCCCTGGCGCAGCGGATCGTCGTAGCGGCGCAGGCTCATGCCGACGTCGGCGTCGACGTGCTGCAGGAAGAAGCGGCGGTTGCGCAGGCCGGTCAGCTGGTCGGTCAGGCTCACTTCTTCCAGCGCCTTGTAGGCCTGTTCGAGTTCGAGGTTCTTTTCGAGCAGCTGCGCCTGGGTCGCGCTCAGGGTCTTGAGGGTGGCCGCGACCTGGCGGTAGGCACTGGCGTTGTCGAGCGCGATCGCGCCGTAAGCGCACAGGGTACGGAAGATCAGGCGTTCGCGCTCGCCGTATGCGCCGGCGGCCAGCGACTGCACCGTCATCACGCCGAGCACGCGCTCGCCGATCAGCAGCGGCGCGAACAACAGGCTCAGGGTCGGCATGGTGCCGGGGATCAGGTTCGGCGTGGCGTCGTTCTCGTCGACTTCGAGCAGGATCTCGCGCCGCGCGCGCACGCAACGCGCCGAGTTGGCGTGTTCGTCGGACAGTGCAAAGCGCGAGGCCGGCAAGGTCTTGTTGTCTTCGATGCCGAAAGCGCAGCGCAGCGATTGGCCGTCCGCTTCGATCAGGAAGATCGAGAAGTGGAAGGCGTCGAGCAGGCCATGCACGTGGCGGTCGAGCGCCCGGAACACCGCCGCCGCGTCGAGGTGGGTGGTGATCTCCTGGCCGATCGCGCTCAAGTGCTCGAGCGTGGCGCTGGTCTGCTGCAGCACTTCGGCGCGCTGCGCTTCGGCCGCGGCCAGCTGGCGATGGTGCTCGCCCTCGGTGTGCGCGCGCTCGGTCTGGTACTGCACCTGCATCGCGACGGCGCGGTTGGTGGCTTCCTGGCTGTGGGTCTTGTCGCGCGCGGCGCTGGCCTTGAGCGCGACCTCGTAGGCGCGCGCATAGTCGCCGACGTTGGCGTATTCGCGCGCCACCGCATCGAGCAGGTCGCCCGGCACCGTGTAGCCGTCGATGGTGGCGGCCACCGTCATCGCGCGCTGCAGGTAATGCAAGGCGGCGTTGGGCACGTCCATCGGCGACGGCGCCGGCAAGGCATGCCGCGCGTGGATCTCGGCCAGCACCTTGAGCGCGGCGATCTGGTTGTAGGCGTCGCCGTGTTCGCAGGCCAGCGCCAGCGCGGCGCCGGCCACTTGCAGCGCTTCCTGCGGCCGGTTCAGGTGCGACAGCGCGTGCGCCTGGCCGCGCCGCGCGCCGCTCTGGAAGTCGGCCTGCTTGAGCGCCTCGCCGCGCACCTCGAGGCGCTGGAAGCTATCGAGCGCGGCCAGGTAATCGCCGCCGTCGAGCGCGAGGTCGCCCTGGTATTCGAGCGCGATGGCGTAGGCGCGCGACCCGGACAGCGGCGCCAGCGTGACCAGCGCCTCGCACAGCAGTTCGAGCGCCGCTTCGCGCTGGCCCAGTTGGCGCAGGGTTTCCGCGGTTTGCATCAGGCCCAGGCCGATGCTCATCGGCCAGCCGGTCGGGCGCGCGAGGTCGAGCCCGCGCTGCATCCATTCGAGCGCGGCGTGGTGCGCATTCAGGCTGGTGAAGCCGTTGCCGATGTTGGTGGCGACGTTGATCGCGCGGCGCACCTGGCCGGTGGCCATCGCCGCTTCGTAGGTGCGCATCAGCAGGCTGACCGCGCGGCCGAAATCGCTGGCCTGGAAGGCCGTGGTGCCGAGGTAGTCGTTGATCCAGCCGCGCGCGGCCGGGTGCAGGCCGGCCTGGTCGGGGTCGAAGCGTTTGCCCCAGCGCTCGTCGGCGGTGTGCAGGTCGCCGAACACGGCGAACAGCGCGGCGGCGGCGTCGAACACGTCGCAGCGCAACCCGTCGCCGGCGCGGCAGGCCGCCGCGGCCGCGGCTTCGAGTTCGAGGTCGCAGGCGGCCGGACTGCCGCGGTCGACTTCGATCCAGGCGCGCAGCCAGTTGGCGTCGGCGCAGCCGATCGCGTCGTCCCGCGCATCGAATTCCACGCAGGCCTGGTCGGCCAGCGCGCGCGCCGCATCGAGCTCGCCGAACAGCCATTTGGCCTCGCCCTCGATGAGCATGAAGCGCGCCTCGGCCAAGCGGCGCGCC
>DASRXO010000603.1:0-2968 GCA_035654095.1 Telluria sp. | reverse complement strand
ACGCGGCCATGATGGCCAGCGGCGGCAGCAGCTTGAGCAGGTCGCCGTTTTCGGGCTGCGGGTCGAACAGGATCAGCACGGTCAGCGCGCCGACGAAGCTGACCGGCAGCACGATGTGCAGCAGCCGGCTCTGGCGCCGCCAGGCATAGATCGCCCAGCAGGCGAACGGCCAGGCCGGCCAGAAGAACCAGACGCCGACCCGCAAGAAGGTGCGGATCGAGGCGGCGGTGGGCAGGCCCAGCTGGCTGATATTCCAGGCCACCCAGTTGTCGACCGGGGACAGCTGGTAAGGCCGCAGCAGCACGGCGGGCACGATCCACAGCAGCGCGATCAGCAGCGCGCCGGCGCTCGCCAGCGCCAGCTGGCGCCCGATGCGCGCGGCCGGCATGGCGAGGAAGCGGGTGCACAGGAACAGCGCCAGCAGCAGCGCGCAGGGCGATTGCCAGCCGCGGGTGAGCGTCAGCGCGCCCAGCGACAGCGCGATCAGGCCGGCGTTGCGCGCGGTCGGCGCCTCGACATAGCGCACCGCGCGGTACAGGAAATAGGCCACCAGCGCGCCTTGCAGGGTCACGGCCAGGGTCTCGTGGCTGTGCAGCAGCAGGCCAAGGCAGCCGAGGTAGATCAGCAGGGCGGTGTCGGCCAGGGTGCGGCCGTAGTCGTCCGGTTCGGGCTGGCCGCCGAAGGCCAGGCGCAGCGGCTGGGCGTCGGCGCGCCGGCCCAGGTGGAAGGCGGTGTACCAGACCGACAGCGCGCCGCTGACGAAGCTGACGACGGTCGAGACGCGCGCGGCCATGACGTCGCCCAGCAGCCAGCCGAACAGCTTGATGCAGAGGGCGCCCAGCCAGAACGCCAGCGGGCCTTCGTCGGCGGCCGGCAGGCCGGCGATATTCGGGAACAGCCAGTCGTTCAGGCCGCCATGGGCCATGGTCCACATGATGCCGAAGCTGCCGGCGTCGTCCTTCCACGGATCGCGGCCGATCAGGCCCGGCAGGATGTACAGCAGGCCCAGCGCAAACAGGGCCCAGCGTGGCAGCGCCAGGGTGGCGGCGGCGGGAAGGCGGACTGGCTTCATCGATAAGTATGTGGTGCGAAATAAAGGGTGTGCGTAGTATCCACGAAAAAAAAGGAAGCCGGGGCTTCCTTTTTTGTGTGCGGAGGAAAAACTTAGCCGTTGGCGACCGAGGTTTTCGACCCGACGGCGCCGAATTTCTGGCGGAATTTCTCGACGCGGCCGGCGGTGTCGACGATCTTGTGCTTGCCGGTGTAGAACGGGTGCGATTCAGCGGACACCTCGATCTTGACCAGCGGGTACTCTTTACCGTCGTGGGTCGTTTTCTCGCGGGTCTGGATGGTCGAGCGGGTCACGAATTTGAAGTCGCAGGACAGGTCGTGGAACACCACTTCGCGGTAATCGGGATGGATATCGGTCTTCATTGTTTTGCCTTGGTTTAGTTTGGTAGCCAAACAGCACTTCGTCGGTCGTTCTCGCCTCGTGACCCGATTGCCGCTCACTTGCCAGGGGTTAAATACTGCAACCGACGATTATACAGCCGTTTGGGTGACGATGGCAAATCGTTGGCGTTGGTGGGCGCTTACTTTGACGCCCGGACTGGCGCGGTGGCGGCGAACGGCTGCGAGATGGCGGCTTGGGCGATCGGCTGGCGCATTTGCTTGAGGGCGTTGGCCATGGTCAGGATCATGCCGCCGAAACCGAGCAGCAGCACGATGATGGTGCCGATCAGCCAGCGGTGGGTGCTGATGATCACATTCTGGATATCCGCCCTGAAATTGCCGAAGTCGGATTTGTAATCGGCCCGCAAGCTGGCAAATTCGGCCCCGAGCTCGGCGAGGTCGGCCTTGGTGGCGAGCGTGGGCAGGATCGTATCGAACCGGGTTTCCAGTACTGTGAGCCGCCTGTCCATGTCCTCAATATAGCCGCCCCCGCCGCCACCGGCAACGGCGGGCGCTTGAGCGGGAGGCTGGGGTTGGGCGGCATCGGCCCACCATACACGGGCCGCGGCTGTGTCGCTTGCGCTGCGCCAAACGAAAAAGGGGGCGGTGTGTGAGCGGCCCCTTGGGTCGATGCCTGCGCCGGCCTTGGCCGCCGCGGCGGTGCAGCAGGGGTTTCATGGGGCACTGCCCCATGCCTGCGGAACGGCTTGGCCATGCTTGGCCAAGCTCCCTGCGCCTCACTTGTAGCGGGGCTTTAGCCCCCTCGGCGCATCATGTCGAAGAACTCGTTGTTGTTCTTCGTGGCCTTCATCTTGTCGAGGATGAACTCCATCGCTTCGATCTCGTCCATCGAGTACAGCAGCTTGCGCAGGATCCAGATCTTCTGCAACTGGTCGGCCTTGATCAGCAACTCCTCGCGGCGGGTGCCCGACTTGTTCAGGTTGATCGCCGGGTAGACCCGCTTCTCGGCCAGACGGCGCTCGAGGTGGACTTCCATATTGCCGGTGCCCTTGAATTCCTCGTAGATCACGTCATCCATGCGCGAGCCGGTTTCGATCAGCGCGGTGGCGATGATGGTCAGCGAACCGCCTTCCTCGATGTTGCGGGCGGCGCCGAAGAAGCGCTTCGGCCGCTGCAGCGCGTTGGCGTCGACGCCGCCGGTCAGCACCTTGCCCGAAGCCGGGATCACGGTGTTGTAGGCGCGCGCCAGGCGCGTGATCGAGTCGAGCAGGATGATCACGTCCTTCTTCATTTCGACCAGCCGCTTGGCCTTCTCGAGCACCATCTCGGCCACTTGCACGTGGCGCGTGGCCGGCTCGTCGAAGGTCGAGGCGACCACTTCGCCGCGCACCGAGCGCTGCATCTCGGTCACTTCTTCCGGCCGCTCGTCGATCAGCAGCACGATCAGGGTGCAGTCCGGATGGTTGGCGGTGATCGCATGCGCGATGTGCTGCAGGATCACCGACTTGCCCGACTTCGGCGAAGCGACCAGCAGGCCGCGCTGGCCCTTGCCGAT
>DASRXO010000602.1:0-2871 GCA_035654095.1 Telluria sp. | reverse complement strand
TGCAGGTTTGGATTAGTTGAGTCGGCAAACTCGGGTATACGCCCCTAATCCAATGCCTGCAACCCCTCCCAGCTTAGTCAAGCAAATTATTCCGGACACTAGTGCGCGCAGGCGGGAACCCATACTCAGCATAGATTCCCGCTTTCGCGGGAATGACGCTCCTGGTGATCCGTGCTTTTTTTTGTGCGCCGATGTAGAAATGGACTGCGCCGGCCCGTCATTGTAGTGAGCGCACATACCGTGCGTTCCTTATCCTACGGAGAAACGCAATGAATTACATCATCATGATCTACGAACCCGCTTCCAGCTTCGCCTTGCGCAATGACCCTGAAAAACGCGCCGATTACTGGGCGCGCTGGCCACGCTACAAGCAGGCGCTGGTCGACGCCGGCGTGTTTGTCGGCGGCGCCGGACTCGAGCTGCCCGCCACCGCCACCGTGCTGAAACGCGGGACCGACGGCAAGCGCCTGATACAGGACGGTCCCTACGCCGATACCAAAGAGCAGCTTGGCGGCTTCTTTATCGTCAATGTCGAGAGCCTCGATGCCGCACTCGAATGGGCCGCGCGTTGTCCGCTGGAGCCGCACGACATGATCGAAGTGCGTCCCACCCTGCTGCCGCCGGCCTGAGACGGCATGCTGGAGGTCCAAGCCGCCATCGAACGGGTCGCCAGGGACTCGTATGGCCGGCTGCTGGCCTTCCTCTCGGCGCGCTCGCACGACGTGGCCGCCGCGGAGGATGCGCTGGCCGACGCGATGGACGCCGCGTTGCGCACGTGGCCGGCTGCGGGGCTGCCCGCCAGCCCCGAGGCATGGTTGCTGGTGACCGCGCGCCGCAAGCTGATCGATGCGGCGCGCCACAAGCTGGTGCACGACGCGGCCGTGCCGACCCTGCTCGCTGTGGCCGACGATGCCTACGACATGGCGAGCCAGTGCGAGGTGTTTCCGGACGAGCGCCTCAAGTTGCTGTTCGTGTGCGCCCATCCGGCGATCGACGTCACGGCGCGCACGCCCTTGATGCTGCAAACCGTGCTGGGGCTCGACGCCGCCCGCATCGCCTCCGCGCTGCTGGTCAAGCCGGCGTCGATGGGGCAGCGCCTGACGCGGGCAAAGGCAAAGATTCGCGATGCGCGGATCGCCTTCGACGTGCCCGAGGCGAGCGAGCTGCCCGAGCGCCTGCATGCGGTGCTCGAGGCGATCTACGCGGCCTACAGCGCCGGCTGGGACGATTTCACCGGCGCCGATGTGCGCCGCAAGGACCTGGCGACCGACGCGCTCGCGCTCGGCCGCCTGCTACTGCAACTGATGCCCGACGAGCCCGAGGTCAAGGGTCTGCTGTCGCTGATGTTGAGTTGCGAATCGCGCCGCGCCGCGCGCATCGACAGCGGCGGCCGCTACGTGCCCCTCAGCGAGCAGGATGCCGGCAAATGGGCATGGCCGCTGCTGGGCGAAGCGCACCAGCTGTTGCTGAGCGCCGAGGACGGCGCGAAGATCGGCTGCTTTCAGCTGGAAGCGGCGATCCAGAGCGCCCACACGCAACGCGCGGTGACTGGCCGCGTGGACTGGGAAGAGGTGGCGCTCCTGTACGAGGGCATCGTGCGGCTGTCGCCGACGACCGGCGCGCTGGTCGGGCGGGCCGCCGCCGCCGCGGAGGCGCGCGGCGCCGAATTCGGCTGGTCCCTATTGCAAGCGATCCCCGCGCAGGCCGTCGCCAGCTACCAGCCGTATTGGGCGCTGGCCTGCCACCTGTTGTGGCGCATGGGGCGCGCGGACGAGGCCCGCATCGCTTCCGACCGCGCGATCGGCCTGTGCGAAGACCCCGCCGTACGGGCTTTCCTGCAAGGCCGGGCAGCGGCGGGCGGCTGATCAGTCGGCGGCGGGCTTGCTGACGAAGTCGACGATCTGGTCGGTGGTATCGGCGTCGATCGTCACGAAGCGCGCGCCGATGCGGTAGCCGGACGGCACGCCCCCGGTGCCACAATGCACGACCTTGAACGACACATGATGGCTGCTCCGGCTACCGGGCAGCGAGAAGCGAATCCGGCGCACCTCGCCGCTGGCGAGCATTTCCGCAGTGGCGAAACTGGCGCCATGGGTGGAAATGTCCAGCAGGACAATCGGGGACCAGCCGTTGTCGCCGGCATTCGAGAGGAACGCTTCCTCGTGCATCAGTTTCCGAGTATGCGCTCGTTTTTCTTCCACGTTGCTTCCTTGCTGTTCGGTAAGTGCACCTTAGCGCCTGCTGCCCGATGCGTCAAGTCATGCGGAACTTAATGTAGCCTTAATACTTGGTCCGATATGATGCGCCGATGAGCTTTTGTCATCGATCCCTGTCGGCCGTCTGCCTCGCCGTGCTGCTCGGCGCTTGCGCCAGCTATGTCCCGCTGACGCTGGAGGAGCGCGCGCCGGCCGCCGTCGCCGATACCGCAGCCATCGACCTCGACCGGGTCGCCGCGCTCGCGCTGGCGGGCAATCCCGACCTGCGCCTGGCGCGCGCCGATGCCAGGCTGGCGCACGGCCAGGCGTATGCCGCCGGCCTGTTCGCCGATCCGCAGTTGTCGCTGAGCCACGACCTGTCCACCAGCGGCGGCCCGGACCTGGTCCCGGCGCACTCCTTCGGCATCAGCTACGACCTGAACGCGCTGCTGCTGCATTCGTCCAACGCCGGCGCGGCGCAGGCCGACGCGGTCAAGGCCGACCTGTCCGTGCGGTGGCAAGCCTGGCAGGCGCGCTCGCAGGCGCGGCTGCTGTTCGTCAAGCTGGTGTACGGGCAGCAGGCGCTCGATGTGCTCGGCGAGAACGCCGAGCTGTTCGCCGATCGCGTGCAGCGCCTGCAGGCCGCGCTGGCGCGGGGCCTGGTCACGGCCGATAC
>DASRXO010000601.1:0-5685 GCA_035654095.1 Telluria sp. | reverse complement strand
TCAGCTCGGCCCAGCTCGGCGCGCTGTCGACCAATGCCGTGGCCGCGCTCGAAACCGGCGACTTCGCCGCGCTCAAGACCGCCACCCTGGCCGGCCTGACCACCAACCAGGCCAAGGCCCTCTCCACCGACCAGGCGGTCGCCCTGACGACCGACCAGGCCGCCGCGCTGTCGAGCAGCCAGTTCGCCGCGCTGTCGACCGATGCGATCGCCGCGCTCGAAACGCGTGACCTCATCAACATCAAGACCGCCGCCATCGCCGCGCTCGGCGCGACCCAGGTCGCCGCCTTCACGACCGACCAGGTCGGCGGCCTGACGACCAACCAGATCGTCGCCCTGACCACCACCGCCCTGGCGACCGGCTTGTCGACCGACCAGACCGTCGCCCTGAGCTCGAACCAGGTCGGCGCCCTGAGCACGGCGCAGGTCAACGCGCTGTCGATCAACGATATCGCGGCGATCGAGACGCGCGACATCGGCGCCCTGAAGACCGGCGCGATTGCCGGCCTGCGTACGGCCCAGGTTGCCGCGCTGACCACCGACCAGATCGGCGGCCTGTCGACCAACCAGATCGCCGCCCTGACCACCGCGGTCATGGCCTCCGGCATCACGACCGACCAGATCGTCGCCCTGTCGTCCGACCAGGTGGGCGCCCTCAGCTCGGCCCAGGTCGGCGCGCTGTCGATCCAGGCGGTCGCGGCCTTCGAAATCCAGGACGTGGCCGGCTTCCGCACCAGCGTGATCGCGGCCCTCAAGTCGGCCCAGGTCGCGGCCCTGACCACCGACCAGCTCGGCGCGCTGTCGACCAACCAGATCACGGCGCTGACCACCGCGTCGCTGGTGAGCCTGTCCACCGACCAGGTGGTGGCGCTGTCGTCCAACCAGCTCGGCGCGTTCAGCTCCGGCCAGTTGGGCGCGCTGTCGACCAACGATATCGTGGCCCTCGAGACCGGCGACCTCGCCGCGATCAAGACCGCCGCCATCGCCGGCCTGTCCGTCAACCAGGTCAAGGCGCTGACCACCGACCAGGCCGTGGCTCTGAGCTCCGACCAGGTCGGCGCGCTGTCCAGCGCCCAGGTCGGCGCACTGTCGACCGACGACGTGGCCGCCCTCGAAACGGTGGACCTGGCCGCGATCAAGACCGGCAGCATCGCCGCCCTCTCGTCGGCCCAGGTCGCCGCGCTGACGACCGACCAGGCAAGCAAGCTGAGCACCAACCAGCTGGTGGCGCTGACCACCGCTGCGGTGGGCGGCCTGAGCACCGACCAGGCGGTCGCGCTGTCGTCCAACCAGCTGAGCTCGCTCACGACGGCCCAGATCGGCGCTCTGAGCGTGACCGCGGTCGCCGCCATCGAGACCGCCGACATCGGCGGCCTGCGTACGGCCCAGATCGCCGCACTGCGCAGCGCGCAAGTGGCCGGCCTGTCCACCGACCAGGTCAACGTGCTCTCGACCAACGAGATCGCCGCGCTGACCACGGCCGGCATCGCGGCCCTGTCGACCGACCAGGCCGTCGCGCTGACGGTCAACCAGCTGGCCACCTTCAGCTCGGCCCAGCTCGGTGCGCTGTCGACCAATGCGGTCGCCGCCCTCGAGACCCAGGACTTTGCGGCGATCAAGATCGCCGCCCTGGCCGGCCTCTCCGCCAACCAGGTCAAGGCCCTGACCACCGACCAGACCGTGGCGCTGACCTCGGACCAGGCTGCCGTCCTGTCGAGCGCGCAAATCGCCGCGTTCTCGACCGACGGGCTGGCCGCGTTGCGCACGGTGGACCTGGTGCAACTGAAGACCGCGGGCATCGCCGCCCTGGTAACCGCCCAGGTCGCCGCGTTCACGACCGACCAGATCAGCGTCCTGACGACCAGCCAGGTCGCCGCCCTGACCATCGCCAACGTGACCAACGCGCTGTCGACCGACCAGGTCGTGGCCATGACGTCCGACCAGTTCGGCGCCCTGAACACGGCCCAGGTCAACGCCCTGTCGGTCAACGACATCGCGGCGATCGAGACGCGCGACATCGCCGGCCTCAAGACGGCAGCCATCGCCACCCTGCGCACCGCGCAGCTGGCGGCCTTCACCACCGACCAGATCGCGGCGCTGACGACCAACCAGGTGGTGGCGCTGACCACCGCCTCGATCGCCGCCAGCTTCTCGACCGACCAGGTGGTGGCGCTGTCGTCCAACGCGCTGGGCGCCTTCAGCTCGGCCCAGCTCGGCGCCCTGAGCACCAACGACATCGTCGCGCTCGAAACGGCCGACTTTGCCGCGATCAAGACGCCGGCGCTGAGCGGTTTGAGCACCAACCAGATCCGCGCGCTGTCGACCGACCAGGTGGTGGCCTTCACCTCGGACCAGACGGCCGCGCTGAGCACCGCGCAGTTCACCGCGCTGAGCACCGACAACCTGGCGGCGCTGCAGGCGGGCGACCTGGCGGCGATCAAGACCGCCGGCATCGCGGCCCTGAGCACCAACCAGCTGGTGGCGCTGACCACCGACCAGGTGCCGAGCCTGACCACGGCCCAGGTCCACGCCTTCACCACGGCCCAGATCCACTCGCTCACCAGCGACCAGGTGCATGTGATGACCACCAACCAGATCCAGGCGCTGTCCTTCATCACCCCGGTGGTGCTGGACCTGAACGGCAACGGCATCGAGACCATCAGCAAGTCGGCCGGCGTCCAGTTCGACCTGCTCGGCGACGGCACCCAGCTGAGCACCGGCTGGGTCGGCGGCGGCGATGGCCTGCTGGCGATGGACCTGAACCACGACGGCGTGATCAACGACGGCAGCGAGCTGTTCGGTTCGGGCACCACGCTGGCGAATGGCCAGAAAGCGGCCAGCGGTTACCAGGCGATGGCCGAGCCCGACACCAACCACGACGGGGTGATCAATGCGGCCGATGCCGGCTTCAAGGATCTCGGCGTGTGGGTCGACGCCAACCACAACGGCGTGACCGACGGTGGCGAACTGCAGAGCCTGGCGTCGCTGAACATCACCCAGCTGAACCTCGATGTCGCGGTCGGCGGGGCCCAGAACAACGGCAACATCGTTGGCCTGACCTCGACCTACCAGACCGCCGACGGTGCGACCCACCAGGCTGCCGACGTGTTGTTCGACGCCAGCAAGCCGGCGCCGGACGACCTGCGCGGCAAGGTCACCGGCCTGGTCCAGGCGATGGCATCGTTCGGCGAGCAGGGCACGACGCCGGCCGCCGCCAACAGCCTGGCGCTCGACGCGGCCAAGGGCCTGCAAGGCGCCACGGTGGCGGCCTCGGTCGGCCAGATGGCGGACGTGCTCAAGCGCTTCGACGCCAACGGCAAGCTGATCGCCGGTGCCGAGCACCTGGCCGCCGGCGACAGCACGCTCAAGCTCAACGCCCTGCAGCCGGGCGCCGGTGCTGGCATGTTGGCAATGCCGAAGTAATACGCAGTCCACGGCGGCCCGCGCGAGCGGGCCGCGCGGTCCACGGAGCGGCAAGACCTGTAAAACCGGGGTCAGTGCCGACATTCGGACACGAGCTCAACAGGCGCGCCTGTTGAGCTCGTGTCCGAATGTCGGCACTGACCCCGGTTTTACAGGTCTTGCCGCTCTTTCATTAAGTGCACAGTGGAACGACAAAAAATTCCGGTAGACACTTGCCTGCGGTAGAATCCGTGGGCGAGACGCCTTGCGCCACAGCACTAAAGAAAGTGAACGCCGATGTTCCCGACTCCGTCCTTCCCCAATGCACGATAAATTTCCCCACACCGCGATCCAGTGCCTGACCGCGATCGCGCAGCACCACGGTTTGCAGATCAATCCGGAACGCCTGATCGACGAGTACGCACTGGGCGCGGAAGAGCCGGCCAACAGCATCTTGCTGCGCATCGCATCCGACATCGGCCTGAAAGCCAAGTCCCACAAGCTCAGCTGGCTCGGGCTGCTGGCCCAGGGCGGCGTGTTCCCGCTGATCGCGCGCCTGAACGATGGCAATATGGTCATCGTCGTCGGGGTGCGCGCCGAGGCCGACGGCCAGGGCCAGGTCGCGCTGCTCAATCCGATCGCCAGCGAAGCCCAGGTGGTGCTGGAAGACCGCGCCGCCTTCACCGCGCGCTGGGACGGCGAGGTGCTGTTCGTCAAGCGCCAGCACAAGCTGACCGACCCCAACCAGCCGTTCGGCCTGCGCTGGTTCATCCCCGAGATCCTCAAGCAGAAGGCGGCCTTCCGCGACATCCTGGTCGCCGCGATCGCCATGCATTTGCTGGCGCTGACCTCGCCGATCTTCTTCCAGCTGGTGATCGACAAGGTATTGACCCACCAGAGCGTGACCACGTTGTGGGTGCTGGCGATCGGCATCGTGCTGGCGCTCGGCTTCGACGCCACCTTCGGCTTCCTGCGCCAGATGCTGACGCTGGCGGCGACCAACAAAATCGACATGCGGCTGACCCGGCGCACCTTCGGCCACCTGCTGTCCCTGCCGATCGATTACTTCGAGACCACGACCGCCGGCATCATCACGCGCCACATGCAGCAGCTGGAAAAGATCCGCAGCTTCCTGACCGGGCGCTTGTTCATCACCGGCCTCGACATGCTGGCGCTGGTGGTGTTCCTGCCGGTCCTGTTCTCCTACTCGTTCAAGCTGACCCTGATCGTGCTGCTGTTCGCCGGCCTGATCGCCTGCGTGGTGATGGCCATGGTGCCGACCTTCCAGCGCCGCCTCAACGCGCTGTACGCGGCCGAGGGCCAGCGCCAGGCGATGCTGGTCGAGACCATCCACGGCATGCGCACCGTGAAGGCGCTGGCGATCGAACCGACCCAGCGCCGGGTCTGGGACCAGCGCTCGGCCGAGGCGATCACCATGCACTTCCGGGTCGGCCAGATCTCGATCACCGGCAATGCGATCACCGACTTCCTCGGCAAGATGCTGCCGGTGACCTTGATCGTGATCGGCGCGCAAGACGTGTTCGACCAGACCCTGACGGTGGGCGCGCTGATCGCCTTCCAGATGATTTCCAGCCGCGTGACCCAGCCGCTGATCGCGGTCGTCGGCCTGGTCAATGAATACCAGGAGACCGCGCTGTCGGTACGCATGCTGGCCGAAGTCATGAACCGCGCGCCGGAAGGCCGCGCCGGCGCCGGCGGCCTGCGTCCGATCCTGAACGGCGACATCCGGTTCGAGGACGTCACCTTCCGCTATCCGGGCGCGACCGCCACCGCGCTCGACCGCGCCAGCTTCAGCATCAAGGCCGGCACCGTGGTCGGCATCGTCGGGCGCAGCGGCTCGGGCAAGACCACGCTGACCAAATTGATCCAGGGCCTGTATCCGCTGCAGGAAGGCCTGGTCCGCTTCGACGGCATCGACGCGCGCGAGATCGAGTTGTCGCACCTGCGGCGCCAGATCGGCGTGGTGCTGCAAGAGAATTTCCTGTTCCGCGGCACGGTGCGCGAAAACCTGATCGCCACCAAGCCCGACGCCTCGTTCGAAGAAATCGTCGAAGCGGCGGCCGCCGCCGGCGCCGACGAATTCATCGAACGCCTGCCGCAAGGCTACGACACCCTGCTCGAAGAAAACGCCGCCAACCTGTCGGGCGGCCAGAAGCAGCGCCTGTCGATCGCCCGTTCGCTGCTGGCCAAGCCGCGCATCCTGATCCTCGACGAGGCGGCCAGCGCGCTCGATCCGGAAAGCGAGGCGATCTTCATCCGCAAC
>DASRXO010000600.1:0-2601 GCA_035654095.1 Telluria sp. | reverse complement strand
ACACGCCGATCTTGATCGGGTCGGCCGCCATCGCGGACATCGAAAAGCCGAGTGCCACGCCTGCAACGAGTGCTTTCAATTTCACATTCATGTGTCGTCTCCGTAAGTTTTTGTGTAGTCGTACGCTGGATTACCGCCCCCCGTCGATGCGCCATTGTAGGGTAGCATTTCGCCAACGGCAAACGTTAGCTGTGACGCGGCGCACCATGGCAACTACGTAAGCAAACCGTAAGAAAAAGGTACTAGGAAGATCGGGATACGTGTAACCGGCGAGGGCGGCCGCGCGCATGGGCGGCCGCCTCGGATTGCTGCGGATGGACTGCTACAAAACGTCTTGCGGTCAGCGGTGCCAGCGTCCGCCGCCCCAGCCACGCCCGCCGCCCCAGCCGCGACCGAAGCCGAAGCCCAGCGACAGCGAGACTGGCGGATAGTAGTAATACGGATCCGGTACGTACATCGGCTGCTGCACGTAGACCGGCTGCTGCACATAGACCGGCGCGTAGGCCTGGGTCGCGACCTGGGCCGGCGCAACGGTGGTCGTGGTCTGGTCGCTGCCGGCGCGCGCACCGGTGCCGGGCGGGACCGGGGTCACCGACACCACTTGCCATTGGCCCGGATCGGCCGGGACCATCCGCGTGCCATAATTGGCGGGATAGGGCGGCGCGACGGCGCAACCTGCCAGGGTAGCGAGGGCGAGTACGGGGATAATGATCTTCATGATTTCTTCTCCTGCGATTAATGCTCCTACTATATGAAATTTTAGATGATCTTGCATGGGAATTACAGGCTGTTACAAACTAAACACGATGAAACTTACACATCTGTCGTTTACACATCCGTCGTTCCCGGCCGATGGCGGCCCCCTTGGCGGGAACCCGTACCCGGTATCCGGATCGCGTCAGCATGGATTCCCGCGTGCGCGGGCGTGACGCGGGCATGAGCGCGGCCGTCTTTACCATCCGGCCCGCGCAGCCGTCCGACATCCCGGTCCTGCAAGCCCTGATCGAGCGTTCGGCGCTGGGCCTGAGCGCCGGTTTCTACACGCCGGAGCAGACCGCCGCCGTCACCCGCGAGGTGTTCGGGGTCGACAGCCAGCTGGTGGCCGACGGCACCTACTACGCGGTCGAACAGGGCGCGGTCATCGTCGCCTGCGGCGGCTGGGGCATGCGCTCGACGGCCTATGGCGGCGACCAGAGCAAGACCGCGCCCGACCGCCTGCTCGACCCGGCCACCGAGGCCGCCAAGATCCGCGCCTTCTTCGTCGATCCGGCCATGGCGCGGCGCGGGCTGGGCTCGCTGCTGATGCGGCATTGCGCGGCCGAGGCCGCCGCGGCCGGCTTCCGCATGCTGGAACTGGTCGCCACCATGCCCGGCGTGCCGCTCTACACCGCGCTCGGTTTCACGCCGGCCGAGACCTTCGACCTGATGCTCGGCGGCGGCCGCATTCCGGTGCCGCTCACTCGCATGCAGCGTGTGGCTGTGGTGCCGGAAATATTTCAAAAAAACAAGACGAACATGACATAATGACGCTCAGGAACTACTGAGGGAAGCAGATGGAGCGTGTGGAAATAGCGCCGGGACCGCGAACGCTTGGTCATTACGAGCTGAAGCGGCTGCTTGGCGAGGGCGGCTTCGGCCAGGTGTATGAAGCCTGGGACGCGAAACTCCAGCGCAGCATCGCCATCAAGCGGCTCAAGCCGCAACAACTGAGCGCCCGTCCCGACAACCTGCTCGACGAGGCGCGCCACGCGGCCTCGCTGCGCCACCCGGCCTTCGTCAAGATCTTTTCGATCGACGGCGACGCCGAGCAGCAATCGATCATCATGGAGTACGTCGAGGGCAGCACGCTGCGCCAGTCGACCCACGGGCGGCGCCTGCCGGAAGCCGAGGTGCTCGACATCGCCTGCCAGGTGGCGGCCGCGATGGAGGAAGCGCACGCGGCCAATCTGATCCACGGCGACATCAAGCCGGCCAACCTGATGCTCGAGCCGTCCGGCGCGGTGCGCATCATGGACTTCGGCCTGGCGCGCAAGATCGACCCCGAGGCCACCGAATCGATGGTGTTCGACCAGGACGCGCAGGGCACCATCGCCTACCTGGCGCCCGAACTGCTGCTGGGCCAGCGTCCGAGCGAGCAAAGCGATGTCTATGCGCTCGGCGTGGTGATGTACGAGCTGCTGAGCGGCGAGCGGCCGTTCTCGCACTTGAGCGGGCTGGCGCTGGCCGCGGCCCATATCCAATCGTCGTCGGCGCTGTGGGTCTTCGCGCCCGAGACCAGTCCGGCGCTGGCCGCGCTGGTGCGCGCGATGACGGCGCGCGAGCCCGAACAGCGCGTGCCCTCGATGCAGGCGGTGCGCGCAGCGGCGGAATCGATCGGCAGGGGCGGAGTAGCGAGCTTGCCGTCCGCGGTGGTCGCGCCCGCGCGCCTGTTCGCCAGGCTGCGCAAACGCCGCACAGCTCTGCTGCTGGCCGCGGCGCTGGTGCTTACCTTTGGCGCCGGCTTGTACGGGGTGCCGGCCGAGTGGAGCCGCAAGTATGTGCCGTTCTTCTCGGAGGCGGCGGCGATGCAGGCCGGTACCGACGCCTTGCGCACCTTCGACC
>DASRXO010000599.1:0-13622 GCA_035654095.1 Telluria sp. | reverse complement strand
GGTGTCGATCCGCGTGCCTATTTCGAGCTGGAACAGCGCCGACAGGCCGCCGCCCAGGTCTTCATTGCCGCGAAAGCCCAGCCGCGAGGTCGAGCCGATGCCGCTGGTGATCTTGTTGACGCTGCCCGCCGCGCCGCCGCTTTCGTGCACGAAGCCGGCATCGACGATGCCGTAGATCGTGACGTTCGATTGGGCCGCCGCGTGACTCGCATAGGCGGCCGGAATGGCGCACACGATCGCGCATGCGATGGATTTGCATTTCATGATGTGTCTCCTCGATGGTAGCTGTCCAGGGCCGGCTGCAACGGCGACCAGTCGCGCGTGTAGCCGGCTGCCAGTCAATGTAGCAAATCGTTTTGGAAGGAGCCGCACGCATCGCCGCCGCTGTTGTAAGCGAACGCGTCGGTCGAAGCGACGACGCCGCGCGCGAGGCCGTGCTCGAAGCGAACCGTGCGGCGCCTCAGTCCCGGCCGCGTGGCGCTGCGCGGTAGACCGCTTCGTCGAACTCGCCTTCGAGGCGCGCGACGGTGGTGGTGACGGCCAGGTTGGCGCTGGCGCTGGCGACGGTGCGCGTCATGTCGAGCAGGCGGTCGAAGGGCAGCACGAAGCCGACGATCAGCGCGGTCTGGTCGACGCCCACGCCGACCGCCGCCAGCACCGCGGCCAGCATGAACAGCGAGGCCGAGGGCACCGGCGCGGTGCCGAACGCGGCCAGCGTCGCGGTCAACAGGATGATGCCGTAGTCGCCCGGCTGCAGCGCCACGCCCAGCGCCTGCAGGCTGAACATGGCGAGCAGGCCGACGTACAGTGCGGTGCCGTCCTTGCCGACCGCCGCGCCCAGCGGCAGCACGGTCATGAACACCGGCTTGCGCACGCCGAGCCGGTCGCCGGCGACGCGCATCGCGACCGGCAGCGTGGCCGAACTGGAGGCGGTCGAAAACGCCACCGCCAGCGCATCGACGATGCCGCGGAAGAAGGGCAGCACCGGCAGCCGCGCGACCAGCCGGATCAGCAGCCCGTGCACCAGCAGCACCTGCAAGGCCGAGCCCAGCACCACGCACAGCGCCAGCCAGCCGACGTTGACGAACACCGCGGCGCCATTCGCCGCCACCGAGTTGGCGATCAGCGCGCAGACCCCGAACGGCGTGGCTTCCATCACGATGCCGACGATACGCAGCATCACCGCCGACAAGGACTGGAACAGGCGCGCCAGCGGCTGGCCGGCCTCGCCCGCGCCGATCGTGCCCACGCCGAGCAGGATGGCGACGAAGATCAGGGCCAGCATGTCGCCCTTGGCCAGCGCCTCGACCACGTTGAGCGGCACGATGCCGATCAACTGCTCGGCCACCGATTTGGTCGCGCCCAGCGCCTTGGGCACCGCGCCGCCCAGGCTGGCGCCGCGGCCCGGATGGAGCAGGGCGCCGATCGCCATGCCGAGCGCGACGGCGATCACGGTGGTGCCCAGGAACAGCAGCACGGTGCGCCCGCCGAGCGAGCCCAGGCGTTTGGCGTCGCCGAGCGAGGTCACGCCGGCCGCGATGGTGATCAGCACGATGGGGGCGACCAGCATCCGGATCAGCCGCACGAAGAGCTCGCCGAGGAAGGCGATATGGGGCGCGGCGGCCGGCCAGAACAGGCCGATCAGCAGGCCGGCCGCGAGCCCGCCGAGCACGCGCTGCCACAGCGGCACGCCGAACCAGCCGCGCCGGCGGGCGGCCGCGGCGGCGGGCAGGGGGGATGCCGGCGGACGCGGCGAGCCCGGCATGGCGGCGCTAGCGGTGGCGCGCGCCGACGCGCAGCAGGGTCTGGATGAACTCGACCGCGATGCGGCGGTGGTGCTCGTCGAGCAGCTCGATGTCGGCCATCATCCTCACCGTCTCGGGCATGAATTCGGGCGCCGGCGGACGTTCGCCCGGCCCGGCCTCGGGATTCACGTCGCCGTAGCGCAGCCAGACCGCCGACACGCCCAGCCAGTTCGACAGGGTGCGCAGTTTTTCCTGGGTGGGGATGGCTTCGCCGACCAGCCATTTGCGCGCCGCATGGACGGTCACCGCACGGCCGTCGAAGCGCAGGTTGAAGTCTTGGGCGAAGCGGGTGGGGCTGTCGGAAGGGTAGTGGGCGTTCTGCAATGCCAACCGCAACCTCGAACAGAAGTCCTTTTGCTCATTGTGAATTTTCATCGTCCGAAGAGGATATCAGCGCCGCCCTCTCGCATCAAGCGAAAATGGCACTCCGCAGGGCCGGTGCGCTAGCCCGTATTGCTGGTATTGCGCAGCAGCGATTTAACCATTTCGTACACCACCGTGCGGTCGCGCGCGCTGAGCCGGTGTACGGCATCGAGCAAGACGCGGTCGGGCCTGGTCAGGCCGCGGGCGCTGCCGTTCGCCGGCGGGCCGTCGTGGTCGGTGCCGAAACGCAGCCAGGACGACGACACGCCCAGCCAGCCGGCCAGGATCTGGACTTTCTCCTGGGTCGGGATGGCGGTGCCGCTCAGCCATTTACGCGCCGCGTAGACGGTGACGCAGGCGCCGTTGGCGCGCAGATTGAATTCCTTGACGAAATCGTTGGGGGTGTTCGGACACTGGGCGCTCAGCAGCGCGCGCTGCAGGCGCGCGCTGAACTGCTCCTTCTCTTCAGTAGCGACTTTCGATTCCATCGGTGCGAGGACTGGGCTGTTAGCCATTGGACGCCGGCGCGCCCGAAAAATCGCACGCTCTTGCGTCCGATTCTGTCGCGCTCGCTCGTAGGAGATGTACTACGTCCGGTACCCCAACGTTGCGAGTCGTAACGCGGCTGCCGCCAGCTTCGGCGTTCAGCAGCGAACTTCGCATAACTCCCCCAACCACGGGCTCGCTTCAATTGCGGTGCTGCAATATTTCGATGCTTAATTGAAAATTTTTATTCCTTGGCATGCTAGGATTTCATCTCAAGGACGGCTAAAACAAAGAGAGAAAAGCGCCGCGTCCCGCCGATCAAAAGTATGACAACTTAAGCGACCTTAAACGACCCTATGAGCGAACGAGAATGTGATCAAGCCCTGGTCCTGCGTGTCCAGGAAGGCGACAAGCAGGCTTTCGACCTGCTGATCGCGAAGTATCAGCGGCGCTTGATGCGGATGGTGTCCTATATCGTGCACGACCGCGCCGAAGCCGAGGACGTCTTGCAGGAGGTGTTCATCAAGGCCTATCGCGGCCTGCGGCATTTCCGCGGCGAGTCGGCGTTTTTCACCTGGCTGTTCCGGATCGGCGTCAATACGGCGCGCAGCCATGTGAGCCTGAAAAAGCGCAAGGGCGCGATCAGCGCCGCCGAATCTGCCGGCGCCGACTTCGAGATCGACGGCGGCGATCAGCGCGCCGACATCGTCACCCCCGAGGACGTATTGGCCGGCAAGCAGATCGCGGAGCTGGTCACCTCGGCCATGGAGAGCATGGCGCCCGAGCAGAGCATCGCCATGACCCTGCACGAGATCGACGGCCTGAGCTACCAGGAGATCGCCGACATCATGGTGTGCCCGATCGGCACCGTGCGCAGCCGCATCTCGCATGCGCGCGAAGTGATCGCCGGGCGCCTGCAGCGGGTCAGCGCGGGCCAGCTGCAGCGCCGCTACTGAGCCTGCAGGGGCGCGCCGCGCTTACTGCAGCGCGCGCGCCGCGCCCAGCGCATAGCCTTGCGCATAATCGAGGCCGAGCGCGCGGATCGCCGCCAGCGTCGGCTCGTCTTCCACGTACTCCGCCACGGTCTTGATGCCCATCACGTGCCCGACCTCGTTGATGGCTTTCACCATCGCGTGGTGGATGCGGTCGCGCGCGATGTCGCGCACGAAGATGCCGTCGATCTTCAGGAAGTCGACCGGCAGCGCCTTCAGGTAGCCGAACGACGACACGCCCGAGCCGAAATCGTCGAGCGAGAAGCGGCAGCCGCGCGCGCGCAGGCGGTGCATGAATTGCTGGGCCTTGGGCAGGTCGGCGATCACCGCGGTCTCGGTGATTTCGAAGCAGATGCAGGCCGGCGTCACGCCGTATTCGGCGAACTGCTCGACCACATAGCCTTCGAGCCCGGGATCGCCCAGCGACACGCCGGACAGGTTGATCGAATACATGGTCGGATCGAGGTCGGGATCTTCCATGCGCTGCTTGCGGATATGGCGGCAGACGGCGCGGATGACCCAGCGGTCGATCGAGGTCATCATGTCGTAGCGCTCAGCGGCCGGGATGAAGGCGCCCGGCAGAATCGGCGCGTGCTTGCCGTTATGCAGGCGCACCAGCACTTCCTGGTGCGTGTCCCAGGGCGCGTGCAGGTTCACGATCGGCATCGCATACAGGCGGAAGCGCTCGTGGTCGAACGCATCGTTCAGGCGCGCCAGCCACATCATGTCGCCATGCCGCATGGCCAGCGCCACGTCCGACTCCTTGTACACGTGGATCCGGTTGCGGCCCTGTTCCTTGGCCACGTAGCAGGCCTGGTCGGCGAAGATCAGCAAATCGGTCATCGACTTGCTGTCGGCCGTGATCTCGGCCAGCCCGACGCTGATGCCCAGCTCGAAGCTGCGCGAATCCCAGACGAAGCGGAACTCCTTGATCGACTGGCGGATCTCCTCGGCGATCTTGAGCGCCTGCTCGGGCGGGCAGTGCAGCAGCAGGGCGCCCAGCTCGTCCCCGCCCAGCCGCGCCAGCACGTCGATAGTGCGCATCTGCGCGTGCAGCATCCGCGCCAGCATCTGCAGCAGCACGTCGCCGGCCGCGTGGCCGCAGGTGTCGTTGACCACCTTGAAGCGGTCGAGGTCCATATACAGCAGCGCATGCACATGGCCCTCGTGCTTGGCCGAATGCAGGGCGGTGGCGATCTGCCGCTCGAACTCGGAGCGGTTGATCAGGCCGGTCAGCGGATCGTGGGTGGCCTGCCACGACAATTCCTCCGCCAGCTTGCGTTCGTGGCTGACGTCGCGGAACACGGTCACCGCGCCCACCACCGCGCCGGTCGCGGCCAGGATCGGCGTGGCCGAGTCTTCGACATCGAGCAGGCGGCCTTCGCGCGTGACCATCCGCCCGCGCGTGGCCACGCCGACCGCGCGCCCCAGTTCCAGGCAGCGCGCGGCGGCGCTCGCCAGCGCTTCGCCGGTGCCGCAATCGACGACTTTCAGGACCTGCTGGAAGTGCCTGCCGAGCGCGGCCTGCGCGCTCCAGCCGGTCAGCCGCTCGGCGGCCGGATTCAGGTAGGTGATGGTGCCGTCGGCCGCCAGCGTCATGACGCCGTCGCCGATCGAGCCGAGGGTGATGGCGGCCAGCTGCTCGCGCTCGTCGATACAGACATCGTAGTGGACGCGCTCGGTGACGTCCCACACCATGCCGTAGGTACGCAGCGGCAGCTCGTCGCCCTGGTCGAGGATGCGCGCGCGCGCGGCCAGCCAGTGTATCGTACCGTCCGGCCACACCACGCGGTATTCGAGGTGGTAGCCGTCGCCGCGCTCGACCCCGCCCTGCATCGCCTCCAGTACGACGCCGCGGTCGGCCGGGTGCACGCGCGCCAGGAAGGCGGGGAAGGGCTCGGCCAGCGTCTGCGGCGCCAGTCCGGTCAGTGCGCTGCCCTGCGCCGACCAATAGACCGTACCGCGTTCCAGTTCGCCGTCGACGACGGTGGAGTCCCATGGCGCCATGCGGGCGATTTCCATCGCCAGCTCCAGCCGTCCCCTTAGTTCATCCATCCGCCCTCCCGGTTTAGCCTAAGTCGGTGGACCAGTCGTCGATCAAGGTCCTGCGGCGCCGGGCTCCGCCTCCGAGCAGGCGCTGCACCACGGTGTCGGGAACGCGCAGTTCCTCGAAATAGGCGCGGGCAATGCGCTCCCCGAGAGTGCGGTGGTAGAGGATGCCGATGTCGATCAGCGACGAAGTCATGTCGTCGGCGCGGCGTTGGAGCGGTATGTGGCTCATCAGAACTGCCAGTTGACTGCTTCGACAATAAGCACTAAGAATGACAAATTGTGCCACAAAACCCTACCTTTGGTTACGGTTTTGTGGCCGCTTTCGGATAATATTTAGCGGCAGTGCCCCAAGAGAACGGACCGTGTTTCAGAGAATTATTTGACACCTAAACTATCCGCGCGTGTACCATGATGGCGGTGGCTGGAAATGATTCGGAAATGGAGTGCGTATGAACATCGTGTGCGTGGGAGGCGGCCCGGCGGGCCTGTATGCCGGCTTGCTGATGAAGCAGCGCGATCCGGCGCACGCGGTCACCGTCATCGAGCGCAACCGTCCCTACGATACCTTCGGCTGGGGCGTGGTGTTTTCCGACCAGACCCTCGACAACCTGGCCCGGGCCGACCGCCCGAGCGCCGACGCCATCCTGCAGGCCTTCAATCACTGGGACGACATCGACGTCCACTTCAAGGGCCGCAGCGTGAGCTCGGGCGGACATGGCTTTTGCGGCATCGGCCGCAAGCGCCTGCTCAACATCCTGCAGCGCCGCTGCGAAGAGCTGGGCGTGGCGCTGGTGTTCGACACCGAGGTGGCCGACGACCAGGCCATCGCCGCCCAGTACGACGCCGACCTGGTGATCGCCTGCGATGGCCTCAACAGCCGCATCCGTGCGCGCTACGCCGCGACCTACCAGCCCGACATCGACACCCGCCAGTGCCGCTTCGTGTGGCTCGGCACGCGCAAGAAGTTCGAGGCCTTCACCTTCGCCTTCGAGCGCACCGAGCATGGCTGGTTCCAGGCCCACGCCTACCAGTACGACGGCGATACCTCGACCTTTATCGTCGAAACGCCGGAAGAGGTGTGGCGCAAGGCCGGGCTGGACGAGATGAGCCAGCAGCAGGCGCTGGCGTTTTGCGAGCGCCTGTTCGCCCAATACCTCGACGGCCACGCGCTGATGAGCAACGCGGCCCACCTGGACGGCTCGGCCATGTGGATCAAGTTCCCGCGCATCGTCTGCCGCGAGTGGGTGCACTGGAACGCCATCGGCGCCAAACGGGTGCCGGTGGTGCTGATGGGCGACGCCGCGCACAGCGCCCATTTCTCGATCGGCTCGGGCACCAAGCTGGCGCTGGAAGACGCGATCGAACTGGCGCACTGCTTCGCGCGCCACGAAGGCGAGGGCATCGAAGCGGTGCTGGCCGGCTATCGCGCGTTGCGCGCGGTCGAAGTGCTCAAGCTGCAAAGCGCGGCGCGCAATTCGATGGAGTGGTTCGAGAACGTGCTGCGCTACACGGCGATGGAGGCCGAGCAGTTCGCCTACTCGATGCTCACGCGCAGCCAGCGCCTGTCGCACGAAAACCTGCGCCTGCGCGACGCCGGCTACGTCGCCCGATTGGAGCAATGGATCGCGGCGCGCGCCTACGCCCAGGCCGGGCTGCCGATGCCGAAGACGGCGCGCAGCATCCCGCCCATGCTCACGCCGTTCAAGGTGCGCGGCACGGTGCTCAAGAACCGCATCGTGGTCTCGCCGATGGCCCAGTATTCGGCGGCCGACGGCGTGGCCGGCGACTACCATCTGGTGCACCTGGGCGCGCGCGCGATGGGCGGCGCCGGGCTGGTGTTCGCCGAGATGACCTGCGTCTCGGCCGACGCCCGCATCACGCCCGGCTGCCCGGGCCTGTACGCGCCCGCGCACACCGCGGCATGGCAGCGCATCGTCGACTACGTCCACGCCAACACCGACGCCAAGATCGGCATCCAGCTCGGGCATGCCGGCGCCAAGGGCTCGACCCGCGTCGCGTGGGAGGGCGCCGACCTGCCTTTGGCCGAGGGCAACTGGCCGCTGGTGGCGGCTTCCGAACAGCAGTACCTGGAAGGCGTGTCGCAGACCGCGCGCGCCGCCACGCCGCAAGACCTGGAGCGCATCAAGGCCGACTTCGTGCGCGCCGCGCGCGAGGCGGCCAAGGCCGGCTTCGACTGGCTCGAGCTGCACTGCGCGCACGGCTACCTGCTCTCGAGCTTCATCTCGCCGCTGACCAACCGCCGCGCCGACCGCTACGGCGGCTCGCTCGAGAACCGCTGCCGCTATCCGATCGAGGTGTTCGAAGCGGTCCGCGCGGCGTGGCCGCCCGACTTGCCGATCAGCGTGCGGGTCTCGGCCAACGACTGGGTCGAGGGCGGCATCACGCCGGACGACGCGGTGGCGATCGCGCGCCTGTTCAAGGAAGCCGGCGCCGACATGATCGACTGCTCGTCGGGCCAGGTCAGCAAGCGGGAGAAGCCGGTGTACGGACGCATGTACCAGACCCCGTTCGCCGACCGCATCCGCAACGAGGCCGCGATCCCGACCATCGCGGTGGGCGCGATCTACGAGGCCGACCACGCCAACGGCATCATCGCCTCCGGCCGCGCCGACCTGTGCGCGATCGCCCGGCCGCATCTCGCCAATCCGGCCTGGACCCTGACCGAGGCCGCGCGCATCGGCTACACCGATCTGCCCTGGCCCAAACAATACCGCGCCGCCAAGCTGCAACTGGAGCGCAACCTCGAACGCGACAAACCCTGACCCTGGAGAACGGCAATGGCACAAGCAGACACCGGCATGGCCGGCTACAAGGCCCAACACTTCCTGTTCGAGCTGGCGGGCGGCGTCGCCACGCTGACCCTGAACCGCCCCGAGCGCAAGAACCCGCTGACCTTCGAGTCCTACGCCGAACTGCGCGACCTGTTCCGCGCGCTGGCGCCGGCCGGCGACGTCAAGGCCGTGGTGCTGACCGGCGCCGGCGCCAACTTCTGCTCGGGCGGCGACGTCCACGAGATCATCGGCCCGCTCACCAAGCTCGACATGCCCGGCCTGCTGGCCTTCACCCGCATGACCGGCGAGCTGGTGAAGGCGATGCGCGCCTGCCCGCAGCCGATCGTGGCGGCGGTGGACGGCATCTGCGCCGGCGCCGGCGCGATCCTCGCGCTGGCTTCCGACCTGCGCTACGGCACCGCGCGCAGCAAGACCGCCTTCCTGTTCACGCGGGTCGGCCTGGCCGGCTGCGACATGGGCGCCTGCGCCTTGCTGCCGCGCGTGATCGGCCAGGGCCGCGCGGCCGAACTGCTGTACACCGGCCGCGGCATGGGCGGCGAAGAGGCCGAACGCTGGGGCTTCTTCAACCGCCTGTGCGCGCCCGACGCCGTGCTGGCCGAGGCCCAGGCCATGGCCGCCACGCTGGCCAACGGCCCCACCTTCGCGCACGCCATGACCAAGACCATGCTGCATCGGGAATGGGACATGGGCGTCGACCAGGCGATCGACGCCGAAGCCCAGGCCCAGGCCATCTGCATGGCGACCAGGGATTTCCAGCGCGCCTACCACGCGTTCGTGGCCAAGCAAACCCCGCAATTCGAAGGCGACTGAACACCATGGCAGACACCGACTACCTCGACTGGCCCTTCCTCGAACCGCGCCACCGCGCGCTGGCGCTCGAACTCGACGCCTGGGCCGCGCAGCACCTCGCGCAGGATCACGGCCATGACGTGGACGCGGCCTGCCGCGCGCTGGTGGCGCAACTGGGCGCGGCCGGCTGGCTGCGGTATGCGGTCGGCGGCGCCGCGTACGGCGGCGCGGGCGAGGCGATCGACACGCGCGCCATCTGCCTGATCCGCGAAACGCTGGCGCGCCACGCGGGCCTGGCCGACTTCGCGTTCGCCATGCAGGGCCTGGGCAGCGGCGCCATCACGCTGGCCGGCAGCGAGCAGCACAAGCGCGACTACCTGCCGCGGGTCGCGCGCGGCGAGGCGATCGCGGCGTTCGCGTTGTCCGAGCCGGACGCCGGCTCCGACGTCGCGGCCATGCAGTGCGCGGCGCGGCGCGACGGCGACGACTATGTGCTGGACGGCGACAAGACCTGGATCTCGAACGGCGGCATCGCCGACTTTTACGTGGTGTTCGCGCGCACCGGCGAACTGCCCGGCGCGCGCGGCATCTCGGCCTTCATCGTCGACGCCGGCCTGCCGGGCTTCACGATCGCCGAACGCATCGAGCTGATGGCGCCGCACCCGCTGGCGCGCCTGAAATTCGACCACTGCCGCGTGCCGGCGGCCAAGCGCCTGGGCGAGGCGGGGCAGGGCTTCAAGCTGGCGATGGCCACGCTGGACGTATTCCGCACCTCGGTGGCGGCGGCCGCGCTGGGCTTCGCGCGGCGCGCGCTGGACGAAGCGCTGGCGCGCGCCACCTCGCGCAAGATGTTCGGCAGCACGCTGTCCGGCTTCCAGCTGACCCAGGCCAAGCTGGCCGACATGGCGACGACGATCGACTCGGCCGCGCTCCTCACCTACCGCGCCGCCTGGCTCCGCGACCAGGGCAAGAGCGTCACGCGCGAGGCGGCGATGGCCAAGCTGGCCGCCACCGAAACCGCGCAGCAGGTGATCGACGCGGCGCTGCAGATGTTCGGCGGGCAGGGCGTGGTCAGCGGCCAGCCGGTCGAGCGGCTGTACCGCGAGATCCGCGCGCTGCGCATCTACGAGGGCGCGACCGAGGTCCAGCAACTGATCATCGCGCGCGAGCTGCTCGCCGCGTACTAAAGCGACGAAGTGCTAACCATTCATCGACAAAAAGGCAAGCCATGGAATTCCTGAACCCTCCCGGCTGGCCGCGCCCCAGCGGTTATTCGAACGGCGTGGCGGCGTCCGGCCGCACGGTCTGCGTCAGCGGCATGATCGGCTGGGATGCGCAAGGCCGCTTCCTGACCGACGACTTCGCGGGCCAGGCGCGCCAGGCGCTGCTCAACATCGTGGCGGTGCTGGCCGAAGCGGGCGCCGCGCCGTCCCACATCGCGCGCATGACCTGGTACGTGCTCGACAAGCGCGAATACCTCGCCGCCCAGCGCGAACTGGGCGAGGCCTACCGCGCGGTGATCGGGCGCCATTATCCGGCCATGACGGCGGTGCAGGTGGCCGCCCTGGTGGAGGACCGGGCGCGGGTCGAGATCGAAGTCACCGCGATCGTGCCCGAGTAAACACGCCTGCTGCCCCAATGCCGGTTTTGTGCCAAACAACGACGTTGTGGGCGGTTTCGACAGACCGCCGCGGTCCCCGGCTTGGCCGGTTGCTTGCGTCTATGTAATACTGCTCAGGATAAATGTTTCTTGAATTGGCTTATGGCAACTCCCGCGGCGCCTACCCTGCCGTCCAACCTGAAATTCCGTCTCACCGGCGTTGTCATCATGCTCGTGCTGGCCGCCACCGTCCTGCTTACCCTGGTCGCGCTGCTGCTGGCCGAGCGCGACATGAAGGGCACCATCGGCGACCAGCAGTACGCGATGCTGGCCAGCGCCGCCGCCTTCATCGACGACCGCATCGACTCCCGCAAGCGCCATATGGAGAGCTTGGCCGACACCATCCCGCCCGAGGCGCGCGCCAAGCCGGCGCTGCTCCAGGCCTTCCTTGAAAAACAACATGGGGTGCGTAGCGAGTTCCTCAACCTGGCCGCCTTCGACCCGCACGGCCGGCTGATGGCCTCGCTGATTCCGCAACGCGCGGCCGCGCAGTACAGCGCCGTCGGCAAGCAGTATTTCGAACGCACGCTGGTCACCCGCCACGGCATCGTCTCGGATCCCTTCCTGAGCCAGCTGTCCGGTGCGCCGGTGGTACTGGTGACCCAGCCCGTGTTCGACGGCAGGGGCGAGATCGTGCTGGTGCTGACCGCCGGCATCGACCTGCAGCGCTCGACCTTCCTGCGCCAGATCGACAAGCTGAAGCCGGGCCGCACCGGCTTCTTGTTCATCATGACCGCCGACGGCATCCTGATCGACCACCCGGACCCCACGCGCCTGCTCCGGCACATCAACGATACGGGGACCGGCACCAACGCCGCCACCGACCGGGCGCTGGCCGGTTTCGAAGGCTGGACCGAGGCCCGCAACAAGGGCGGCAGCGCCGGCATCTACAGCTACAAGCGCCTGAAGTCGGCCAACTGGATCATGGCGGCGCGCTATCCGACCGACGAGGCGTTCGCGCCGATGATCAGGATGCGCTACCACGCGGTGCTGGCGGCGGCCGCCTGCGCGCTGCTGGCCGGGGTGGTGGCCTGGCTGCTGATCTACCGCCTGCTGGCGCCGCTCGACACGCTGCGCGACAATGTGTCGGCGATCCGCAAGAAGCGCGCCGGCATCGAAGTGCTGCAGGCCGGGCGCGACGACGAGATCGGCGAACTGGGCGCCGCCTTCTACGAGCTGATGGCCGAACGCGAGCGCGCGCTCGAACGCACGCGCGACAGCGAAAAGCGGGCCCGCATCATCGCCGACAACATGCCGGCCCTGATCGCCTACATCGACGGCGAACAGCGCTACCAGTTCACCAACGCGCACTACCAGGACATGCTGAACATCGACCCCAAGTCGATGATCGGCCGCACCGTCGAGCAGGTGATGGGGCCGCGCATCCACGCCCAGCTGGCCGAGAACATCGCCGGCGCGCTGCGCGGCCAGCGCATGCACTTCGAGTACGCCGGCTTCGCCACCGACCGCACGGTCCACTACATGATCGACTACATCCCCGACTTCGGCGAGCAGGGCGGGGTGCAGGGCTTCTACGTGCTGGTGATGGACATCAGCGCGCGCAAGAACGCCGAGCTGACCCAGGCCGCCAGCGAGAAGCGCCTGAAGCTGATCACCGATAACCTGCCGGTGCTGATTTCCTACATCGACCGCGAGCACAAATTCCGCTTCGGCAACGCGACCTTCCAGAAGTGGCTCGGCCTGGCGCCCGCCGCGCTGGCCGGCCGCCCGCTGAGCGAGGCGTTGGGGGCCGAGGCCTACCAGCAGACCCGCGCCCACCTCGAGCGGGCGTTCCGCGGCGAGGTCGTGACCTTCGAACTGAAATGCACGGTCGAACAGCGCCAGCGCATGCTCGAGACCACCTACATCCCCGACTTGCAGGCCGACGGCGGCGTGGCCGGCGTCTACGCGCTGACCCACGACACCACGCGCATGAAGGAGGCCGAGGAAATGCTGATGCTGCTGGCGCGCCAGGACAGCCTGACCGGCATCGCCAACCGCCGCATGTTCAACGAGACCCTGCACCTGGCGCTGGAGCGCGCGCGCCGCCAGCACAGCCTGATGGCGCTGGCCTACTTCGACATCGACCACTTCAAGAAGATCAACGACACCCACGGCCATGCGGTGGGCGACGAGGTGCTCAAGGAATTCGCGCGCCGGCTGCAGGCCAATGTGCGCCTGACCGACACCGTGGCGCGGCTGTCGGGCGACGAGTTCGTGATCATCCTCGAAGCCATCGGCAGCGAGCAGGAAGCCGACACCATCGCCCTCAAGATCCTCGATGCGATCCGCGCGCGCTGCGAGCTGACCGGGCTGGCGTTGAACGTGACCAGCAGCGTCGGCCTGGCGCTGTTCTCCGGTGCCGGCGGCCACCAGGAATTACTGGCCAACGCCGACAGCGCGCTGTATGCGGCCAAGCGCCAGGGCCGCGACCGCTACACGGTGCACGGCCGCTAGACCCCGGCCGGGAAGGTCTCGGCCTCGCCGCCGCTGGGCCGGCCGACCACCTCGAGCGGCTGCACCGCCTCGGTGCTGTCGATATGGATCATGGCGTCGAACTGGCGCGGCAGCTGGGCGTGAAAATAATGGCTCTGGCGCTCGCGCTGCGGCAGGTAGAGCACGCCGATCGCACGCTGCAGCCGCGCCTCCATCAGGGCTTCGC
>DASRXO010000598.1:0-2881 GCA_035654095.1 Telluria sp. | reverse complement strand
GAAGTGGCCGATCCATGGGGCGAGCTCAATTCGGTCAGCGATCCGTTCAAGGAATACCGGCGCCTGGCCAGCGACAAGGTGCAGACCATCACGCTGTCGTTCTCCGACGTCTACCTGAAGTCGAACTACCAGGACTTCCAGCGCTTCCAGTCGATCAATATGCCGATCTCGGGCGACGTGCAGGCCACGCTGCCGGCCTTCACCGATGAACTGGAGCGTGCGATCGCGCCGGCGCGCAAGGCGGCGCTGGCGGCGCGCACGCCCGAGCTGCGCGCCGCCTACGACGGCATGCACAAGCGGGCGCGCGATGGCGCGGCGGTGGGCTGGGATGCGAGCCCGGTCAGCACCGCGCGGCTGGCGGCCGAGGTGTGGGACGCGATCAAGCAGGAGCCGTGGTCGCTGGTGGTCAGCGACCGCATCACGTGGGCGCGGCGCTTGTGGCCGACCACCGAGTTCCACCAGATGCTGGGCGGCTCGGGCGGACAGGGCGTCGGCTACTCGCTGCCCGGCGCGGTCGGCGCGGCGCTGGCCAATCGCGACAAGGGTTTGCTGTCGGTGACCTTCCAGCCCGACGGCGATTCGCTGTACGCGCCGGGCGCGCTGTGGACCGCGGCGCATCACAAGATCCCGCTGCTGTTCGTGATGCACAATAACCGCGGCTATCACCAGGAGACCATGCACTTGCAGCGCATGGCGGCGATGCACAACCGGCGCATGGACCAGGCCTGGATCGGCAACGCGCTGGACAATCCGGCCATCGATTTCGCCAAGCTGGCCCAGGCCTACGGGGTGTGGGCGGAAGGTCCGATCAGCGATCCGGAGCAGCTCGGGCCGGCCTTGCGGCGCGCGCTGGCGGTGGTCAAGAGCGGCTTGCCGGCCCTGCTCGACGTGGTCTGCCAGGCGCGTTGAAAGATGGCGTCAGCGGCCCTTGAGCAGCGCGATCTCGCTGGCCGGCTTACCGGCCGGGATCGAGGCCACGTACTGGTAGATGTCGGCCAGTTCCCGGTCGCTGACGAACTGCTTGGGAAAGCGCGGCATCACGCCGCGCGGCGTGCGCAGCTGCATCTCGAAGGCCGCGAAGGGAAACGGATTGGGCGCCAGCTTGGGCCCCGCGCCGCGTTCGCCGCCCTGGCCCACGGTGCCGTGGCAGGTGTAGCACATATTTTTCATGAACAGCGCCTTGCCGTTGACCGCCGATCCGGCCGGACCGTCGGCATGGGCGAGTGGCGCGGCGAACAATGCGGCAAGCGTAACTGCGACGGCGATTTTCATGGGCGTTCTCCTGATGCGGGAATCGGCTGCTGCTGCGTTAATTCTAGCATCGTATTTGTATGTAGACCATCGGTCCGTATATCGGAACATTGGCAAATGGTGCCCCATGGATGAAGCGCCTGTCCCCGCGTCCTATGCCGAACTGGCGATGACCTTCTTATGGATTGGCACGACCTCGTTCGGCGGCATGTGGGCCGCGACCCGACAGTTGCAGGATGAACTGGTGTTCAAGAAGCGCTGGATCGACGTCAGCCACCAGCAGTCGCTGATGGTCGCCGCGACGCTGATCCCGGCGCCGAAATTCCTCGCGTTCGGCGGGCTGGTTGGCTATCACCTGCGCGGCTGGCGCGGCAGCGTGATCGCGATGCTCGCGCTGATGATGCCGGGCTCGTTGTTCGTGCTGCTCGGCGCCGCGCTGCTCAATCCCGCGTCGATCGGCGCGCCGCTGGCGCCGGTGCTGCGCGCGATCAGCATCGCCGTGGTCGGCCTGTTGCTGGGTAACGCCTGCCACCAGGTCAAGGCTGCCAGGACCAGCCGCCGCAAGCGCATCGTCGGCGTCGCGCTGACCGCCGCGGTGGCCGGCGCCGCGATGGCCGGCGTGCCGCTGCTGCTGGCCGCGCTGGCCGGCTTTGCGATCGGCCCGCTGCTGTTGGGCGACAGCGAAGGCGATGCGCCATGAAGGTCGGCCTGTTCGAAGTATTCCTGGTGACGGCCTTGAGCAGCCTGTTTTCGATCGGCGGCGGGAACGGGCCGGCGGCCGTCATCCAGGACCGCTGGGTCGGCACCGGCGCGCTCGATCCCGGCCTGTTCGCCTGGGCACTCGCGCTGGGCTACCTGAGTCCGGGACCGAAGGCCGGCTTCCTGGCCGGCGTCGGCTATTACGTGCATGGCGTGACGGGCGCGGTGGCGGCGATCGCCGGCATCACGCTGACGGCCTTGTGCGGCTCGGCCGCGGTGTCGACCGCCTACCGGAAGCTGGAGCCGGCCATCGCGCGCGTATCGCTGCCGGCCAATTTCGTGGTAGCGGGGATGATCATCGCGGCGGCCTGGGATACCGCGCTGCCGCTGCATTTCAGCGCCGTCGAGATAGGCGGCGTGGCCGTGGTCGCGCTGGCGGTCGGCATCGGCGACCTGAGTCCGGCCATCGTGGTGCTGGGGGCCGCGGCGTGCGGCGCCCTGTGGTCGCTGGCCGGCTAGGCCGCGGCGCTACAGGTCGAGCACCAGCAGTTCGCAATCGCGCTCGGCGCGCGAAACGCAGATCATGATGTCGGTATCGTGTTCCTCATCGTCCAGCACATAATCGCGATGGTCGACCTTGCCGGCCAGCAGACGCGTGCGGCAGGAGCCGCAGGTACCACTCTCGCAGGAACTGGGCGCCGGCACGCCGCGGCTGCGCAGCGCTTCGAGGATGCTCACATCGGCCGGCACGCCTACCGTGATCTTGCTGTGCGCAAGATGCACGGCGAACGCGCGGTCGCCGGCCGCCTTCGGGTCCTCGCTGGTGCCGAAATCCTCGAGGTGCACCGTGCCCGCGGGCCAATGCTTGCTCGCCGCGCGCACCGCCTGCATCAGCCGGCGCGGGCCGCAGCAGTACAGGTGCGTGCCTTCC
>DASRXO010000597.1:0-2475 GCA_035654095.1 Telluria sp. | reverse complement strand
ATCTGCATCTGTCGCTCAAGGCGCATCCGGTGTCGTTCCTGCGCGCCGATCTCGACCGCCGCGGCATCACGCGGCACGAACATCTGCCGGGCATCGCCAACGGCGAGACCGTCACGGTCGCGGGGCTCGTGCTGGTGCGCCAGCGGCCGGGCAGCGCCAATGGCGTGATCTTCATGACCCTGGAGGACGAGACCGGCATCGCCAACACGATCGTCTGGCAACGCACGTTCGAGACGTTCCGCCCGGTCGTGCTCGGCGCGCGACTCGCCGCCGTCACCGGCAGACTGCAAAGCGCGTCCGGCGTGATCCACGTGGTGGCCGAGCACATCGACGACCTCACCCCGTTGCTGCGCCGCCTGTCGGACGAGCACAGCCCGGTCCATGCACTCGCGCCGACCGACGAGGTGCGCCGGCCGGTGGTCGAGCGCCACCGCCATCCGCGTTCGGGCGATGCGCTGGTGACGGGGCTGAAGGAGGCCGGGCGGTCACATGCCGCGCAGATCGCCAGGGTGATGCCGAAGGGACGGAATTTTCATTGAGGTCGGACTGAACGCGTAAACTGTCATTCCGGGGCCGAGCGAAGCGAGGAGCCCGGAATCTACCGTCTTGGGTGTCAAGTCGGAATGGCACCTTTCCAAGGCTGACCGGAACGTAGCACGGCGTTGGCGAAGACGACGAGGCGGCGCATGAGAGCGACGAGTGCGAGCTTGGCTGGCTTGCCCTTGGCGATGAGCCGTTCATAGAAGGACTTCAGAACTGGATTGTACCGGCTGGCGGTGACAGCCGCCATGTAGAGGATGCGGCGCACAGCTGCACGGCCTCCGTGGATCCGGGCGGGTGCGGTCAAGGTGCCGCTCTTGTGCACGAACGGCGCGACGCCGATCAGGGCCGCCGCCTGCTTATTGTCGAGATGGCCAAGTTCAGGGACTGCAGCGATCAGCGTCAGGGCGGAGACGACGCCAAGTCCTTTGACGGTTTGCAGCAGCTTTTGATCGCGGCGCAGGTCGAGACGCTGACGGACCAATGCGTGCATCATCTGCAGCACCTGCTTATCCTCGGACCTGAGCGTCTCAAGATGAGCCAGGATGCTCTGGCGAAGGGTGGCATGGCGCGTGATGCCGAGCCTGCAACTCTCGGCGTGGATCATGTGCTTGAGCTGATCGCGCCGGCTCGCAAGCTCACGAAGTTCCTCGCGCAGCGCGTCTTGCGGCAGCTCGACGCGATCGGCTTTGCGGCCGCGCACGTCGTCGGGAGCCGCCGCATAGGCGGCCAGCAGCCTTGCATCGGAGGTATCGGACTTGGCTTTGACGCCGACCATCGTGCGATAGCCCTTGAAGCGCGACGTGTGGACCAGTTCCACCGGCAGCTTCGCCTGCCGCAACGCCTCTACCATCGGCTTCTCGTAGCCACCGGTCGGCTCGATCGCGATCCGTGTCACCTTGGGCCCTGCCAAAAGGCGCCGCACCAGTTCCGCAATGGCATCGGGGCGATTTGCGTATTGGGCGCTATCGCCCCGATGCCATTGCACATCGAGGGTCGTCTTGCCGACGTCGATGCCAATGAAGACGTTGTCTGTTGAGGGACGGACTGTCATGCTGCTCCTGCCTTGTTTGCGAGGCAGGGCCGGCGCCTGGATCGTCAAACGTGCGGCCAGCACTTGCTACCGTCCGGGTGTCCGGCCCTTCGATCAAATGAGGCGGGGTGCGAGATTCCGACGGTCGCTAGGACCTTCCATAGACCTCGCAACGCCCGCCCCAATGACCTCATAGCCTGAGGCGCACGAGACTTACGATCCATAACCGCGACGGTTTCGCTGTGGCGCCGGCGTTCCCATCTGCTTGTGCTGTGGTTATGGATTCCGGGCCCGGCCCTTCGGGCCGTCCCGGAATGACAGGCTCTCTTGCTGCGTCCCCTCACCCGCTATAATGACGCGCTGAACATAAGGAGCATCCCATGTCGGTCGCCGAGCAGCATGTCGGCAAGCCCGCCGTCTCGTTGAAGGATTCCGACTTCAACTGGGAAGACCCGCTCGACCTCGAAAGCCAGCTCACCGAAGAAGAGCGCATGGTGCGCGACACCGCGCGCGGCTATGCGCAGGAGAAGCTGTTCCCGCGCGTGCTGAAGGCCTACCGCGAGGAAACCTTCGACCGCGAGATCATGCGCGAGATGGGCGCGCTCGGGCTGATCGGCTCGACCATCCCGGAAGAATACGGCGGCGCCGGGCTCGGTTATGTCGCCTACGGGCTGATCGCGCGCGAAGTCGAGGCGGTGGATTCAGGCTATCGCTCCGCGATGTCGGTGCAGTCCTCGCTGGTGATGCATCCGATCTATTCCTACGGCTCGGAGGCGCAGCGGCGCCGCTTTTTGCCGAAGCTCGCGAGCGGCGAGATCGTCGGCTGCTTCGGGCTGACCGAGCCGGACTACGGCTCCGACCCCGGCTCGATGGTGACGCGCGCCGAGAAAGTCTCCGGCGGC
>DASRXO010000596.1:0-2983 GCA_035654095.1 Telluria sp. | reverse complement strand
TTACCGTGAAAGCAGATGAACGTTGGCGCGCACCTATCCGCGCCGCGTGAAAGCGGGTCATGAATTTGCGCCAGGCCCGACCCCTCGTTGTGGCGACTACCCTATGCGCTGGCCGGCGCCTTATCCGGCCACTGCCCTATCAATTTCAGCTGCTTGATCCAGCGCGGTGCGTTTTTCTTTGCACTCATGGCGTCGTAATCGACCATGGGGTCGCGATATGGTACCTTGCGGGTGAGCAGCAGGTAGATCAGCCGTATCATTTTGTGGGCGACGGCGATGATCGCTTTCTTGTGCGTCTTTCGCACCATCAGGCTCTTGTATTTGGCCGCCAGCGAGCTTTTGGTCTTCCATGCGGAGTTGGCGCATTCGCACATGATGTACCGGATGACCGAACCACCTTTCCCGATGCGCCCCGATTTTCGTTTGCCAGCCGATTCGTTGTTCCCGGGGCAAAGTGCGGCCCAGGCGGCCAACCGGTCCGGAGCGCCGAAGCGCGCCATGTCGTCGCCGATTTCGATCAGGATCAGGGCGCTCGCAATCTGGTCGATGCCAGGTATGGTTTGCAGCAGGCGATGCGCCCATTGGTACGGAGTCATGGCGGCAACGATATAGCCGTCGAGGTCGGCCAAATCGTGTTCGAGCATTTCAATGTGTGCGTGAATGTGCGCAAGAATGAATCGGTGTCGCGCCGTCAGATCCCCGTCGAGCGCGGCCTGCAGGTCCTCGCGCCTGAGTTTGAGTCTGCCGCGGGCCATGTCGAGCAACGCGTTGATGGATTTGCCTTCGATCAGGCCCGCCACCATCTCGCGCGCCGACAAGCCGTTGAGATCGCTGACCACGCCCCCGAGCTTGATGCCGCCATCGTCGAGGATCTTGTGCAGCCGGTTGATTTCGCTGGCGCGCATCGCAGTGAGTTTGCGCCGGTAGCGCGACACTAGGCGAAGTTCCCTCAGGTCCTGGGGCGGAATGAAGCTGGCGCGCACCAACCCGAAGCGGGCCAGCACGGCCAGCCACTGCGAATCGTTCATGTCCGTCTTCCTTCCAGGGACATGCTTGACGAAATGGGCGTTGACCACCCAGACCTGCACGCCGGCCCGTTCCAGATGGGCATACAGACTTTTCCAGTAGATGCCCGTGCTTTCCAGGACGACTAGTTCGACGTTGAGCTCGACAAGCCAGGTGCTGAGCGCGCGGCAATCGCGCTTGAAACCGCCAAATTCACGGCTCTGTTGTTCGATGGTGCCGTCGGGGTGTTCGATGACGGCCGTGACCACGTGCAGCATCTTGTGTACGTCGATGCCCGCAACGCGTCGGTAGAGTGGGGACAGTCCTTCCATGGTGTCACTCCTTTGGCTAGAATGAAAAATGGAGCACAGGGCATCGTTGAACTGGAAAACGCCTCGGACTGGATCAGTCCGGGTCTCTTTACCGTTCGTGCTGCGGTGATTGGCCGCGCGACTGTTGGGGGTGCGAGCCAGTTCCGGTAGGCCTGGTTATACACGGGGTCGGGCCACCATTGAGATTGCGGTCTTTGGTGCTCTGTGCGCCACCGTCTATTCTCCGCCCGGATGAGCTTTCATGCTCGGGGGCGATGCCGGCCTGCATCATGGTCGGTTATACACATCTCCCGCGCCAGCTAACGCCGCCTCCAAAAACCGTTTACATTCAATGGGTTGCAGAGGGGGCTTGTAAACTTTACCGAATTCGCGTTTACTCTCGGAATTTCGGCGGGCACGTGACCAAGGTAGCACAGCAGTGGACGGAACAAGAATTTGAAGGACTGGATCTTGGCGATGCTCGCCTCAACAAGAGGGCGAAGCGAATGATGGAACGATTTTCGGTCAATCCGACGGCCAGCATCCCGGATGCGTGCGACAGCTGGAGCGAGACCTGCGCAGCCTACCGCTTCTTGGGTAATGCCGAAGTGGAATGGGAAGCCATACTTGCCCCGCACTGGGCGCGTACCGAGGAACGGATGCGTGCGCAGCCGATAGTGCTGTGCATCCAGGACACGACAGAGCTTGATTTTAACGGCCAAGAGATCGATGGTCTGGGACCACTGAATTATGAAGCGCGGCGCGGCATGTACCTGCACCCGACCTACGCGGTGACGACGGATCGTGAGCCGCTTGGCGTGCTTGACGCGTGGATGTGGGCGCGCGAGAAACGCGGCGCCGATGGCGTCAGACCGGGCCTGATCGAGAGCAAGCGCTGGGTCGAAGGCTATCAACGCGTGGCGGAAATGGCGGCAGACATGCCGGACACACGATTGGTGTACGTGGCTGAGCGCGAAGCGGACATGGTGGAAATGATGCGCTGCGCGCGCGATCTGGGAACCCCGGCCGACTGGCTGGTACGGGCCAAACATAACCGCTGCTTGCCCGACGAAGATGGCGCCAACTTGTGGGAAGCCACGACCACCGGCACGCCGCTGGGCGAAATCACCTTCGCCATCGGCTCGCGCGAAAATCAGAAAGGGCGCACCGTGCGCCAGCAACTGTGGGCGTCCGAGGTCGAGATCAAGGATGGGGGCGAAGGGGCGGATCACCGTCACCTGCGTTGTGGCGCGCGAAGTGGGCGCGCCCGCTGGCGTCAAACCAATCGAATGGCGCTTGCTGAGCAACCGTAACGTCGCCACGCAAGAACACGCCGTCGAACTGATCGACTGGTATCGGGCACGCTGGGAAATCGAGATCTATTTCCATGTGTTGAAGAACGGCTGTGAAGTCGAGGCGCTACAGCTGTCGAGCATTGAGCGGCTTGAGCGCGCACTGGCCCTGTTCATGGTGGTCGCCTGGCGCATTACGTATCTGATGCGCAAGGGACGAACCTGTCCAGACCTGGCCGCATCGCTATTCTTCGACCCTGACGAGATCCGCGGCGCCCACCTGCTGACTAAAAAGAAGATGCCCGCCACACCACCGACGCTAAATGAGGTCGTGCGAATGATTGCGCAGGTGGGAGGCTTCCTCGGCCGCAAGAG
>DASRXO010000595.1:0-8542 GCA_035654095.1 Telluria sp. | reverse complement strand
AGGCCGGGGCCATGCACTACGGTTTCTGGTTGGTCCATGGCGTCCCCCTGCCAGGTTTATTTACGGCCCAGGATCACGCCGACCAGCAGGCCGACGCCGGCCGCCGCGGCGATGGTGCGCCATGGGTTGTCCTTTACATAGACATCGGCGCTGTGCGCGAGTTCTTTTCCCTTGACGACGGCCTGGCCTTGCACCTGCGAAGCCTTGCCCAGCGCCTGGTCGAGCAGCTGCATGCCGCGCGCGCGCATGTCCTCGGCCTTTTCGCCGGTCAGGGCGGCGGCCGCGGTCAGCAACGCCTGGGCATCCTTGACCAGGGTCTTGACGTCGGTCTGCACAGTCCCGAGGTTACCGTTGAGACCGGAAGCCCCGCCATTCGGCGAGCGGCTGGTATTGGTATCTAGCATGATGAACTCCTGTGGGTGGGTGAAAAAATCCTTACTTGGATAAGAGATCGCGCAGGTCGTCCGCATGTTCCTCTTCCACGGCCATGATCTCGACCAGCATCTGGCGCGTGGTGGGGTCCTTGTCGCCGATGGCGGCGATCATCTGGCGGTAAGACTCGATCGCCACCCGCTCGGCCACCAGGTCGGCGCGTATCATCGCCTGCACGTCGTCGGAATCGTCGTACTCGGCGTGGCTGCGCTGGGCCAGCGTGGCCGGATTGAAATTCGGCGAGCCGTTCAGCTGCACGATGCGTTCGGCGATCCGGTCGGCATGTTCCTGCTCCTGCCGGGCGTGCTCGAGGAACTCGGCCTTGACCTGGCCGTTGCCGCGCCCCACGACCGTGAAGTAGTGGCGCTTGTAGCGCAGTACGCACAGCAGCTCGGTGGCCAGCGCGTCGTTGAGCAGGTCGACCACGGCTTCGCGGTCGGCCTGGTAGCCCTCGGTGACCGCACCGTCGTCGAGGTTGGCGGCGGCGGCGCGGATGGCCGCCACGTCGAAGCCATGGGCAAGCGGCGTTTTCATTTGTTCCATGATGGGGTTCCTTGTGATGAACTTTGCAGCGTTGATTTATCGGCGCGGCGGAATTGCCGCGCCCTCGTTCGACAGCACGATCTCGACCCGGCGGTTGAGCTGGCGGTTGGCGGCCGTATCGTTCGACGCCACCGGATAGGCTTCGCCGTAGCCGCGCATCGCCACCCGCTCGCGGCCGATGCCCATGCCGGTCAGCGCGCTGGCCACCGATGCGGCGCGCCGCTCGGACAGGCCCTGGTTATGCGCGCTGCCGCCGGTACTGTCGGTAAACCCTTCGACCAATACGGTGCGCTCCGGGTTCTGCGTCAGCACGTCGGCCAGCTTGTGCACGGTGCCGATGCCGGCCGGGGTCAGGGTCGCCTGGTCGGTGGCGAACAGCACGTCGCCGATGGTGATGATCAGGCCGCGTTCGGTTTTCTTGGCTTGCAGGTCGGCCAGCTGGGCTTCCAGCTGGGCGGCCCGGGCCTGGGCGCCGCGGGTCTGGGCTTCGGCGTCCATCGCCTTGCGCTGGGCGTCGGCCGCGGAGGCCTGGGCCGCGTTGGCGTCCATCTTGGCGCGGTCGGCCTCGGCGGTGCGCGCTTCGAGCCGCAGCTGGTCGCGCTGGCGGCCGGCGTTGGCGACGTCGGCCTCGGCCGCTTTCCGGCGCGCCACTTCCTGCGCGGTGGCGATCTTCTGTTTGGCGATGTAGGCCAGGCGGTCGATCTTGTCGAGGCTGTCCTTGCGCGCGGCGGCCGCGTTGGCCTGCTCGAGCGCATCGCTGGCCTGCTTGAATTCGAGCGGCGCATAGGTCGAGACTTGCGGATTGTTATTGGCGGCGACAAAGTCGCCGCGCGCCTGGTCGAGCGCCGGGGTGGTGGTCGGGATCGTGCTGCACGCGGCCAGCAGGATGGCGGCGGCCAGCGCGGCCGTTTGGAAGAGCGTCGGTTTCATGAAGGTTCCTTGGTCGATTTCGTGTTGTTATGGGGGCGCGATTTTATTGCGGCTTGTTGGCGCGGTCGACTTCTTCGCGCAACACGCGCAGGTCGTCGTTGAGCGCATTGGCGGCGGCCGTCGCCTTGGCGGTGTTGGCCTTGCTCTGGGCCAGCTTGGCATCGGCGCTGGCCTCGGCCGCGAGGTTGCGCGCACGGGCATAATCCTTGGCCGCCAGCGCCTGGTTGGCCTGCATCATCTTGGCGCGCGCCGAGGTGATTTCTTCCGGAGCCAGGTCGGCCGCGCCCGCGCTGACGGCGTTCTCGACCGCGTTGGTCGACACCGCCACGTCGGCGGTGGCCGGCGCCTTCTGGCTGGCGCAAGCGGCCAGCGATAGCACGAGGGCCGCGCCCAGCATGCTGCTCAACGGCGAATGGGGGGTCTTGGTGTGGATGCTCATCTTGTTTTCTCCGTGATAGGAATGGTCTCGTGGTAACGTTATATGCTGAATCTTTGGCAAGATCGGTTCGCTGACGCACATACACCGGGCGCGCGCCCTGCAGGGTGTGTCAACGCACATAGGCCGGCGCCGCTTTGCGCTAAGCTCGACCCAAGCCTCCCCTCAAGAAGGACCGCCATGAACCAAGCCGACGCTCCGGCCCAACACGCCGCGCCCGCGCGCCGCCGCAGCCGGACCCACATCGTGCTCGCCGCGATCGGCGCGCTGCTGGCGGTCCTCGCCATCGCGCTCCTCATCCTGCTCAACTACGACTGGAACAAGGCGCGGCCCTGGCTCGACGCCAAGACCAGCGAGGCGATCGGGCGCCAGTTCACCATCGCCGGCACGCTCGCGCTGCACTGGGAACAGCCGGCCAGCGCGATGGCCGGGCGCGACAAGAGCTGGCGCGACTACATCCCCTGGCCGCACCTGATCGCCAACGACGTGCACGTCGCCAACCCGGCCGGCATGGCGGCCGGCGACACCGCCAGCGTCAAGCAGTTCTCGTTTTCGCTGAACCCGCTCGCGCTGCTCGAGAAGCGCATCAACATCCCGGTGCTGCGCTTCGACACGCCGGCGGTCGAGCTGCTGCGCACGCCCGACGGCCGCAACAACTGGACCTTCAAGCAGGAAAACAAGCCCTCGCCCTGGAAGCTCGACCTCGAGCGCGTGGTCTTCACCAAGGGCGTGGTGCATGTGCGCGACGCGATCGAAAAAGCCGACGTCACGGCCAAGGTCGACACCATCGACGGCGACCCGTCCTACGGCGTGGGCTGGACGCTGCACGGGACCTTCAACGGCGCGCCGGTGACCGGCGGCGGCAAGGCCGGCGCGGTGCTCTCGCTCAAGCAGCAGACCACGCCCTATCCGCTGCAGGCCGACCTGAACATGGGCCAGACCCACGTCGCGCTCGAGGGCACGCTGACCAAGCCGACCCAACTGGCTGCAATCGACCTGCGCCTCAAGCTGTCGGGCGCCAGCATGGCGCGCCTGTACAACCTGACCGGCCTGCTGCTGCCCGAAACGCCGGCCTTCAGCACCGAGGGCCGCCTGATCGGCACGCTCGACGCCAACAGCAGCCACTGGACCTACGACAAGTTCACCGGCAAGGTCGGCTCCAGCGACATCGGCGGCCGCCTCGAGTACCAGACCGGCAAGCCGCGCGGCATGCTGAGCGGCACGGTCAGCTCGCGCCTGCTGCAGTTCAGCGACCTCGGCCCGCTGGTGGGCGCCGACTCGAACGCCAGCAAGGCCGCGCGCGGCGTGGCGCCGGTGCAGCCGAGCGGCAAGGTGCTGCCGGTGGAAACCTTCCGCACCGAACGCTGGAAGGCGATCGACGCCGACGTCAAGTATGCGGCCGACCGTATCGTGCGCGACAAGCAGCTGCCGATCAGCAAACTGACCACCCATCTGCTGTTGCAGGACGGCGTGCTCGCGCTCAATCCACTGAACTTCGACATCGCCGGCGGCGCCATGAGCTCGACCATCAACCTGGACGGCAGCGGGCGCGAGAACCGGGAGGCGATCCGCGCCACCGCCAAGGTCACCGCGCGCCACATCCAGATCAAGCAGCTGTTCCCGACCATCGAAAAGATGCAGGCCACGGTCGGCGAGATCGATGGCGACGCCAAGCTGTCGGCCACCGGCAACTCGGTCGCGACCATGCTGGCCAGCTCGAACGGCGAATTGAAAACCCTGATCAACCAGGGCACGGTGAGCAAGCTGCTGCTCGAAGAGATGGGCCTAAATGTCGGCAACATCGTGCTGACCAAGCTGTTCGGCGACCGCCCGGTCCAGCTCAATTGCATGGCCACCGATTTCGTGGTCAACAAGGGCCTGATGCAGACGCGCAGCTTCGTGGTCGATACCGACGAGGCGGTGATCACGGTCGACGGCAACATCAACCTGGCCAACGAACAGATGAACCTGACCTTGCGGCCCGAGACCAAGAGCTTGCGCATCCTGTCGCTGCGCGCACCCTTGTATGTGCGCGGCAGCTTCAGCAAGCCCGACGTCAGCGTCGACAAGGGCGTGCTGGCGCTGAAGGCGGGCGGCGCGGCGGCGCTGGCCGTGGTGGCGCCGATCGCCGCCTTGCTGCCGCTGGTGAACACCGGCCCGGGCCAGGACAGCGAATGCGGCAAGCTGCTGGCGGCCGCGCGCGTCAAGCCGGTGGCGCCGCCGCCGGGCAAGACCGCGCGGCGCTAAGCCGGGCGTGTCGGGTTGCAACAGTCTGTGCGTTGCCGAACAGACCACACGGCAGACAGGCTCTACTCTTTCCTCATCGGTGCAGCGGACATGCATCGCCCATCCAGACCACCATTGAGGACCATAATATGAAAAACCTGAACCTTGCAACGACCCTGCTGGCGGCACTGATGCTGAGCACCGTCGTGGGCTGCGCCTCTACCTCGACATCGAAGCACGAAACTGCCGGCCAGTACATCGACGACGCCACCATCACCACCGGCGTCAAGGCCGCCATCCTGAACGCCCCGTCCTTGAAGGTTTCCGAAATCAATGTGGAGACTTACAAGGGCGTGGTGCAACTGAGCGGCTTTGTCAGCTCGGCCGAGAACATCGCGACGGCTTCTTCGGTCGCGCGTTCCGTGAACGGCGTGCGGTCGGTCAAGAATGACCTGCGCCTGAAGTAAACCACCCACCTAAGGAGATCATCATGAACATCAAACAACTCGCAGTCAGCGCGTCGCTGGTGACAGTGGCGTTGGGCCTCGGCGGTTGCGCCGGGATGTCGAACCAGGACAAGAACACGGCGCTCGGCGCCGGCGCCGGTGCGGTGGTCGGCGGCGTGCTGACCGGCGGCAGCGCGGTCGGCACGGTCGGCGGCGCCGCGGTTGGCGGCGTGATCGGCAACCAGGTCAAGCCGGCCAAGTAAGCGCGCCGCAGCCGGCAACGACAACGCCCCGCTCGCGGGGCGTTGTCGTTTGTCGTTCCCGCGCAGGCGGGAATCCATAGCGCGTCAGCTCGGACGCGCTATGGATTCCCGCCTGCGCGGGAATGACGCTTCATACGAACGCGGTGGACACCGCGATCTCGCCCGCTTCCTTGACGATCTCGTAGCACTTGCAGGACGCCGCCGCGAGCCGCGCCACGTCGAGGATCTCGATATTCCCGCGGCTGTAGATGATCAGGCCCTGCTGCTGCAGCGCGCTGGCCGCCTTGGTCACGCCGACCCGCCGCACCCCCAGCGCATGCGCGAGGAATTCATGCGTCAGGTGGAATTTATCGGATTGCAGCCGGTCGCGCGTGATCAGCAGCGAACGCGCCAGGCGCGCTTCCAGCACATGGAAGCGGCTGCACACCGCGATCTGGATCGCCTGTGCCAGCAAGGTGTCGGTGTAGCGGTAGAGCACCCTTTGCAGCGCCGGATTGTGGGCGAACTCGGCGCGGAAGCGCGCGCTGTCGATCCGGCTGGCGCCGCCCGCGCGCTGCACGATCGCGCGCACCTGGGCCGTGTCGTGTCCCAGCGCGACGGTCGCGCCCAGCATGCCCTCGCGCCCCACCAGCCCGACCTCGAGCGTCATACGGCCCTCGGCCACGCCGAGTAGGGAAATCAGGCTGTCGTGCGGAAAAAAAATGTGGCGGATCGCGTCGCCGGGCTCGTACAGCACCTCGCCGACGTCGACCTGCACCGGCTCGAGCATGGTCGCCAGGTGCGCCAGGTCGTGGGCGGGCAAGGCCGCAAGCAGCCGGTTGGCAGTGTGCTCCGCCACGGCGGCGGGCGGTGCGATGGTCATCGATCCCTTCCGTGGCGGGCGTGTCTGTTCGAGCATGGAGGTAGCCGGGGCATGGAGTAGTCGTTTCAGCAAGCATATTGTGAATGAGCTGCGCTGAGTCCGCAGATACATTTGCAAACAATTTGGGTCAGCGTAACGGCTACAAAAATGAAAGTATGTACGGTGACGCACTGAACGCCGCGATGACCGCGCGCAAAATGCCTACAAGCAGGTCTCCGTACTTGTCTTGCTCATCACAAAAAGGAAAAGATCATGAATGCTCCGTACACCAACCCTGCCAAAGGGCAGACCCATCCGATGATGATCATCGCGGCGATCGCCGTGGTGCTGTTCTGCCTCGCGGGCACCGCCGCCATCATGGGCTGGATCCCGTCTTCGGTCGGCGGCAACGCCAAGGGCGAGCTCAGCGACGCCGACCGCGCCGCCCTCGCCAGCCAGATGCAGGCGCCGCCGGCGTCGCAACGCGCGCCGCAGCAGCAGCCCTTGCCGCAAACCGCGCCGCCGCCGGCCGAAGCGCCGCTGCAGGTGGCTGCCGCCGCACCCGCCAAGAACTGGTGCTCGAACTGCGGCAATGTCGAATCGGTGCGTGAAATCACCACCCGCGCCGAGGGCAGCGGCCTCGGCGCGGCCGGCGGCGCCGTGCTCGGCGGCCTGCTCGGCAACCAGATCGGCAGCGGCCATGGCCGTCAGCTGGCGACGGTGGCCGGCGCGGTCGGCGGCGCGGTGGCCGGCAACCAGGTCGAAGGCAATATGAAAGCCAACCACAGCTACGAGATCAAGGTCCGTCTCGACGACGGCAGCGCGCGCACCTTCCACCAGCACAGCGCCCCCGGCTGGCGCACCGGCGACCGCGTCAAGATCGTCAACGGCGCGCTGCATTCGGCATCGGCGGGCTGAGCCGGCCTGATGGCGCCGCGGCCGCGGCCGCTCAAAAAACAACGCCTTGGCGCGCTTCGGCCCAAGGCGTTTTTTTTCGTCCCCAGCTATGTGCGGCATCGCACAGAATTACTGCTGAGCCAAGCAGAAAATCGAAGCACGCTGCAACCAGGGCGCAACCGCATGACTTGCAAAGGGGAACATCAAGATGAACAGCCTGGCGTGGATCGGCATCATTGTCTGGGGCATTTTTGTAACAGGATGTGGTTTGGGCACGCTCGGCATGGCCGACGCGCCGCCGCAAGACGTGGCCTTCCTGATGGCCGGCGGGCTGCTCACCTGCCTGCTCGGCGCCATCGGCCTGCTCGGCTTCATGGGCTGGATTCCGGGGTTGCGCGGAGAACAAAAAAGTTATTCCTAATGTACGCCAACGTACGGATTCCGATGCAGCATATCAGGATACTAAGAGCACGACACATCAGTCGCCCATCACTATCGAGGAAAACATCATGCTCTATACAATCGCCGTCGTACTCCTGATCCTGTGGCTGCTTGGTTTGGTCACGTCCTACACCGTTGGTGGTTTTATCCACATCCTGCTGGTGGTTGCGGTCATCATGATCCTGGTGCGCCTGATCAGCGGACGAGGTATCTAGCGGCGCGCGGCATGGACATCGCGCGATGCCCGATCCGTTTCGCGGTCGTGCCCGGCGTAAGGGGCGCGACCGCGAAACGGATCAATCATTTCAGGAGTCCATCATGCACACACTGAACAAGCGACACGCCCGGGCATTCGCCGGCGCGCTGATCCTGGCCTTCGGCGCCGGCTGCGCCGACATGACGTCGACCCAGCGCGGCACCGCCACCGGGGCCGGGGTGGGCGCCGGACTGGGAGCGATCCTCGGCAGCGCGACCGGGGGCGGCGGGGGCGGCCGCACCGCCAAGGGCGCGGTGCTGGGCGCGGCGGCCGGCGGCATCATCGGCAATATCTGGTCGAAGCGCATGGAGCAGCAGAAGCAGGCCATGGAACAGGCCACGCGCGGCACCGGCGTGCAGGTCAGCCAGACCACCGACAACCGGCTCAAGCTCGAGATCCCGAGCGACATCTCGTTCGATACCGGGCGCTCGGACATCAAGCCCAATTTCCGTCCGGTGCTGGAGCGCTTCGCGACCACGCTGAACGACAATCCGGCGACCACGGTGACCATCATCGGCCATACGGACAGCACCGGCGACGACGCGGTCAACCAGCCGCTGTCGATCGACCGCGCGGCGCACACGCGCGACTACCTGGCGGCGCGCGGCGTGGCGGTCTCGCGCATCATCGTCGACGGCCGCGGCGAGCGCGAGCCGATCGCCTCGAACGACGACCCGGCCGGCCGCGCCCGCAACCGCCGCGTCGAAATCTACGTCGCCGAACCCGACACCCACGGCTAACACCGGGGTCAGTGCCGACATTCGGACACGAGCTCGGCAGCCGCGGCTGCCGAGCTCGTGTCCGAATGTCGGCACTGACCCCGGTGTTAGA
>DASRXO010000594.1:0-2553 GCA_035654095.1 Telluria sp. | reverse complement strand
GAACGGGCGTAATGAGTCGTTTGAGTACCCTTAATCCCTTGGCACACCATCCCCCTAGAGATTGGAAGCCTACACCTTGGTTCCCGATCCCTTGGAACACTGATCAACTGGCAACGTTCGACCGACTGCCATCGATGGGTTTTATTCATCGTCCCACGTTCGTCAAATTTGTGGACGAAAATGGCAAGCCTGTTACGCGGCGGGATGCGCGGCAGGCCATGTTGGACGCGGGATGGCAAGACGCGTTAATGGCATTGCCCGAATCGCAGCGAGTGCATGGACCGACCCGCGTTATCGCCGCCACTGGCAACAAGACCGAGCAGATTCTGGCGCTCGAGGGAATGCTGTCTCACTATGCCAAACAAGGCGGCCCTGAGATCGATACATCCAAGCCGAAACAGTTTATCAACACCGATCGCCGGCTTGGAAACACCGGCGCGGCAACCTTCTTCATGCAGATGGCAATCGGTGTCATGGGCAGCTACCGCGAGGGCGGCGTGAGCGCCGCAATCAATTTCCGCGATCCTCACGAGGCCAGCATTATCCTTATCACGCCACCGTCGGAAGAGAAGCGCAAGGCGCAGCAAGGCGACGTCTTCAGTCATCGCGTTAGTCCGGCAATTGACCCTGAAAACTATAAACCGCCATACGTAGGGCCAAGCGTCCAGACGCATGCTAAAGAACACGCCCCTCAATCTGCCGCAGCCAAATCCGCTGTCAAAGACTAGGCTGCAAGCATCAAAAAGGAATCGACATGCGCAAGGTGATTCGTCTCGGCGATCCGACTACCCACGGTGGCAAAGTTGTCAGCTGCAAGGCCTCGCATTTCACTATCAACGGTATCCCGGTGGCCTGTGTCGGCGATGTATGTAGTTGCCCGCTGCCAGGGCACAACGGATGCACGATTGTCAGCGGCTCCAGCAGACATACGATCAACGGAAATAAGGTCGCCTTTGAGGATGACCTTACGAGTTGCGGCGCCAAGCTCAAGGCGAGTCACGACAATTTCGAGACCTCTTGACTGTCGTGAGCGCGATGTGGGACCGAACGGTTAGATTTCTGGTTTGCGCGCGAACGTCCGACCGAGTCTGCAGGCGTCGCTGTCGCGTTCTCTTGTGACGCGATACCAGTTTGCATTTAAGTGGAAACTTAATAATATGAGGGCACCACCCACCACGGAGCCCGCCATGCGCAAACTGACTGTTTTCAACCATATCACCCTCGACGGCTACTTCACCAGCGCGGAAGGCGACATGAGCTGGGCCCACCAGCGCAAGGAGGACACCGAGTTCAACGCCTTCGTCGCCAACAATGCCAGTCAAGGCGGCACGATTTTGCTCGGCCGCGTCACCTACGATTTGATGGCGAGCTTCTGGCCGACGCCGATGGCACAGGCGCAAATGCCGGCCGTCGCCGAGGGCATGAACAAGCTGCAAAAGATCGTCTTCTCGCACACCCTCGACAAGGCCAACTGGGTCAACACCACGGTCATCAAGACCGACATGCCCGCCGCCGTACGCAAGTTGAAGCGGGAGCCCGGTCCCGACATGGTCATCCTGGGCAGCGGCTCCATCGTCGCCCAGCTCGCGCAGGAATGCCTGGTCGACGAGTTCCACGTGCTGGTCAATCCGGTCGTGCTGGGTTCGGGCCGCACCATGTTCGAAGGCGTCAAACAGGCGCCCCACCTTGAACTGACGCATTCGCGCACCTTCGGCAACGGCCTCGTCCTGCTTACCTACCGGACGACGGCATAGGGCCAGCCACGGCAAGCAAACGCGCGGCGCAAGGCCAGGTGTTCGACGACGGCGATCACGCGAGCATCGTGTTCAAGCGCAGCGTCCCGCACGCGGCCAGCGCATCGCCGAATGCGTCGAAGTAGCCACCTTCGCCGACCAGCGCGAGCACGCCGGAGTTGGCCAGCTTCTCCTTCACCCGCTCGTTGGCCTCGCATAGCACAACGCGCACGCCGCGGTGCTGCATCTGCTCGATCACTTCCTCCAGCGTTTGCAAACCGGTGATGTCCATGAACGGCACGCGCCGCAGGCGCAGCACCAGCAGCTCGGGATCGGTATGCGTCGCCGCCAGCGCCCGCTCGAAATTCTCCACCGCGCCAAAGAAGAACGGCCCCTCGATTGCGTACACCAGCACGCCCGCAGGCAGCGCCTGCATGCCTTGATCGGCCAACTCCCGTTCCAGCTCCCTCCCGGTCAGTTGCAGCACCTCAACCGAACTTGCCATGCGCCGCACGAACTGCAAGGTGGCGAGGATCACGCCGATATTCACCGCCACGACCAGGTCCACGAACACGGTCAGCAAAAAGGTGATGAGCAGGATCGCCACGTCGGCCTTCGGCGCGCGCTGCACCATGCGCGCAAAGTGCTTCATCTCGGCCATGTTGTAAGCGACGATGAACAGGATCGCAGCCAGCGCGGCCAGCGGCACATTGGTCACCAGCGGCGCCAGCGCCAGCACGATCAGTACCAGCGTCAGCACATGGACGATGCCGGCCAGCGGGCTGGTGCCGCCGTTGCGAATATTGGTCGCGGTGCGCGC
>DASRXO010000593.1:0-4775 GCA_035654095.1 Telluria sp. | reverse complement strand
CGCGCGCGGCCCGTGCTCGGGATCGACCACGTACTCGCCGTCCGGCGCCACCGGCGCGCGCGTGCTGGTGCAGCGCGTGAAGTCGGCGGCGACCCCGGTCTCCTTCAGCAAGGCCCGTTCGAACTTGCGCAAGACGATGGGCGCAGGCTCATTGTGCGCCAGCTGGTTGAGGGCCGCAACGTAATGGTCGAACAGGGCCGGATGCGGGTCGTCGCGCGCCAGCAGCTTGACCAGCAGCTCGTTGAGGTAGAAGCCGCACAGCAGCGCGGTCTTCTCGAGCGGCAGCAGGCCGCCTACCCATTCGGCGTCGATCAGGGTGCGCAGTTCGGCGCGTCCGCTCCACGAGGTCGACAGCGGCTGGAAGGTTTGCAGCACCCCGCGCAGCTTGGAGTGCGGACGCTTGGCGCCTTTCGCGACCAGTCCCACGCGGCCATGGTCGCGCGTGAACATGTCGACGATCAGGCTGGTTTCCTTGTACGGATAGCTGTGCAGCACGAAGCCCGGCTGGCCGCTGACGCGGTCGCGCTGGGGCGCGCCGCGGCGGCGCGGCGCGGCGGCGGGCGCCTGCGGGGCGGTGGCGAGGTCGGCGTCGATGGTGGTCATGCCGCGCGATGGGCCTTGCGCTTACTCGTAGCCGTAGGCGCGCAGGCCCGCTTCGTTATCGGCCCAGCCGGATTTGACCTTGACCCAGATCTCGAGGTACACCGGCCCGCCGAACAGTTTTTCCATGTCGAGCCGGGCCTGGGTCGAAATCTCTTTCAGGCGCGCGCCCTTGTTCCCGATGACCATGGCCTTGTGGGTGTCGCGCTCGACCAGGATGGCGGCGAACACGCGCCGCAGGTCGCCCTCCTGTTCGAACTGTTCGATCAGCACGGTGCTGGTGTAGGGCAGTTCGTCGCCCACCAGCCGGAACACCTTTTCGCGCACGATCTCGGCGGCGAGGAATTTCTCGCTGCGGTCGGTGATGTCGTCGGGCCCGAAGATCGGCGCATTCTCGGGCAGGAAGCGCTGGATCTCGCTCTGCAGCGCGTCGACCTGGAAGCGCAGCTTGGCCGACACCGGCACCACCGCCGCGAAGTCGTGCTTGGCCGCGATCTGCTGGGCGAACGGCATCAGCGCCGCCTTGTCCTTGACGCGGTCGGCCTTGTTAATGACCAGGATCGCCGGCACCGTGCTCGGCAGCAGGTCCACCACCTGCTGGTCCGCCGGCCCGAACGTGCCCGCTTCGATCACGTACAGGATCACGTCGGCCGAGATCAGGGTGTTGGTGACGGTCTTGTTGAGCGTCTTGTTCAGCGCGTTCGAATGGCGGGTCTGGAAACCCGGCGTATCGACGTAGATGAACTGGGCCTCGGCGGTGGTCTGGATGCCGGTGATGCGGTGGCGCGTGGTCTGCGCCTTGCGCGAGGTGATCGACACCTTGGCGCCGATCAGCACGTTCATCAGCGTCGATTTGCCCACGTTGGGACGGCCGACGATGGCGATATAGCCGCAGCGGAAGGATTCAGGGATGGTGCTGGTGTTCATGCCGACTTGGTTTCCGCTTGCGCTAGTTTGGAGGGCTTGGCGTCGTCCGCCTTGGCTTCCGTCTTGGTGTCCGCCTTGGCCGCGGCCTTGGCGGGGGCGGCCGGTTTGAGCGGCGGCTCGGCCGCCGGCTCGGCGCCGCCCTCGCTCTGGATGGTGGCGATGCCGGCCAGTTTGAGCTGGGCCGCGCGCGGCTTGGCCTTGCGGCCGGCGGCCGGGGTTTTCAGCAAGGCCTGCTCGGCCACTTCCAGCGCCAGCTTGGCGGCCGCCTGTTCGCCCGCGCGCCGGCTGCCGCCGCGGCCGTAGACCTGGATGCCGAGCTTGGGCACCAGGCATTCGATCTCGAATTCCTGGCTGTGCGCGGCGCCGTGGGTGGCCACCACATTATAGGTCGGCAGCGAGATTTTTTTGCTCTGCAAAAATTCCTGGAGCAGGGTCTTGGCGTCCTTGCCGAGGGTGCGCGGGTCGACCGAATCGAGGATCGGGATGTAGAAGGCGCGGATCACGTCGCGCGCCGCATTGAAGCCCGCATCGAGGAAGATCGCGCCCAGCAGCGCTTCGAGCGTATCGGCCAGGATCGAGGGCCGGCGGAAGCCGCCCGACTTGAGCTCGCCCTCGCCCAGCCGCAGGAACTGCGACAGCTCGAGCTTCTGGGCGATCTCGTACAGCGACTGCTGCTTGACCAGGTTGGCGCGCAGGCGCGACAGGTCGCCCTCGTCGATCGCGGCGAAGCGCTCGTACAGCACCGAGGCCACCACGCAGTTCAGGATCGAGTCGCCCAGGAACTCCAGCCTTTCGTTATGCAGGCTGCTATGGCTACGGTGCGTCAAGGCTTGCTGCAACAGGCCAGCATCCTGGAACGTGTAACCTAAGCGCGTTTGCAATAACTGAAGATTCATTGTCGAGTCTATGGTTGATCCGCCTTACTGGGCGGGCGCCGCCGGCTTGGCGCCCACGCGGCCGCTCTTGTCGGTGGTGCCCGCGTAGTCGATCAGCAGGCTGACGTTGCCGGCGATCGGGATCCGTTTTTCGTAGGCGAAGCTGATTTCGGTTTCGCCGGTCTCCTTGCTGATGACCAGGTCGCGCCCGGCGATCGCCTTGATGTCATTGATGTCGGCGGTCTTGTCGAATGCCATTTGCATTTCGCGGTTGCTGCCGCTGGTGGCCTTGGCGTTCTTGATGCCGTCCAGCGCCGCGCGGTATTCGGTAAAGGTCGGCAAGACCTTGCCGCCGAACACCAGCAGCGCGCCGAGCACCGCCAGCACGAAAATCAGCCCGGTCAGTGAAATGCCGCGCTGGGCGCCAATGAAACCCCGCTTCGATCCTTGCATGTGCCATCCCTTCCAGACTTAGTGTATGCCGCCAATACGCTTCAGGTTACCCAGGTTCATCCACACGAAAAACGCCTTGCCGACGATGTTCTGGTTGGGGACGAAGCCCCAGTAGCGGCTGTCGGCGCTGTTGTCGCGGTTGTCGCCCATCATAAAGTAATTGCCTTCGGGTACGGTACAAGTAAATTTCTCGTACGCGTAGACACAGGCGTCGCGGTTGGGGAAATTATCCACCGTGGCCAGGTCCACCGCCCGCTTGCCATCCCGGACCAGGATGCGGTGTGGCACATTTGGCAATTTTTCCATGAACTGCTTGTCGTATTTGAGGCTTTCGTCTTCCAGGTAATCGTCCATCGGGGTGTAGTCCACCGCCTGGCCGTTGACGGTTAAGCGCTTGTTTTCATAGGTTATTTTATCACCCGGCACGCCGATCACGCGTTTGATGTAATCCTGGCTCATGTCCTTCGGGTACTTGAACACCATCACGTCGCCGCGCTGGGGATCGCCGACGTCGATGATCTTCTTGTTCAGCACCGGCAGCCGGATGCCGTAGGTGAATTTGTTCACCAGGATCAGGTCGCCCACCAGCAGGGTCGGCACCATCGAGCTGGACGGGATCTTGAACGGCTCGTACAGGAAGGAGCGCAGGAAGAACACCAGCGCGATCACCGGGAAGAAGCTGCCCGAATACTCGATCCAGGTCGGCTGGCGCAGCAGCGCCGCTTCGATCGCGTGGCGGCTGGTGTTGTCGACCTTGATGCCGTCCGCGGTCAGCTTGCTGTTGCGGGCGTCGAAGGCGGCCAGCGCCTGGTCGGCCGCCGCGCGGCGCTGCCGGGCCAGGTAAAACACGTCGAGGAACCAGATGATGCCGGTGACGACCATCAGTACGAACAGGATCAATGCAAAGTTGCCCAGGATGACTTGCAGGTTCATTTATCGTCCACTTGTAAGATTGCCAGGAATGCTTCTTGGGGGATCTCGACCGAGCCCACCTGTTTCATGCGTTTCTTGCCCGCCTTTTGCTTCTCGAGCAGTTTCTTCTTGCGGCTGATGTCGCCGCCGTAGCACTTGGCCAGCACGTTCTTGCGCAGCGCCTTGACGTTCTCGCGCGAGATCACGTTGGCGCCGATCGCCGCCTGGATCGCCACGTCGAACATCTGGCGCGGGATCAGTTCGCGCATCTTGGCCGCCACCTGGCGCCCGCGGAACTGGCTGTTCGCGCGGTGCACGATGATCGCCAGCGCATCGACTTTTTCGCTGTTGATCAGCATGTCGACCTTGACCACGTCGGAGGCGCGGTATTCCTTGAACTCGTAGTCCATCGAGGCATAGCCGCGCGAGGTCGACTTGAGCTTGTCGAAGAAGTCGAGCACGATTTCGGCCATCGGCATCTCGTAGACCAGCTTGACCTGGCGGCCGTGGTAGCTCATGTCCATCTGCACCCCGCGCTTGCCGATGCACAGGGTGATCACCGAGCCCACGTACTCTTGCGGCATGTACAGGTTGACGGTGACGATCGGCTCGCGCACCTCCTCGATCTTGGACGGGTCCGGCATCTTGGACGGGTTGTCGACCTTGACCATGCTGCCGTCGCGCAGGATCACCTCGTACACCACGGTCGGCGCGGTGGTGATCAGGTCCATGTCGAATTCGCGCTCGAGGCGCTCCTGCACGATCTCCATGTGCAGCAGGCCGAGGAAGCCGCAGCGGAAGCCGAAGCCCAGCGCCTGCGACACTTCCGGCTCGTACATCAGGGCGGCGTCGTTGAGCTTGAGCTTTTCGAGCGAGTCGCGCAGCGCGTCGTACTGGTTGGCCTCGACCGGGAACAGGCCGGCGAACACCTGCGGCTGGACTTCCTTGAAGCCGGGCAGCGGCGCCGCGGCCGGCTTGGCGGCGTGGGTCACGGTGTCGCCGACCTTG
>DASRXO010000592.1:0-8415 GCA_035654095.1 Telluria sp. | reverse complement strand
CCCGCTGGCGTGGACCGCGCTCGCGGGTGGCCGGGCAGCACCGTCCAGCCGAGCACCAGCATGAGCACGAGCAGCGGCTCGCCCACCGAGCGGCGCAGGTTGTCGAACAGCTTCCAGCGCGACAGCGCCGACAGCGGATTGCGTTCGCGCCGCCCGCCGACGCCCGGCACCGTGGGCCGCAGCCAGCCGGTCAACTGCCAGTCGCCGCGGATCCAGCGGTGGCGGCGGCCGACGTCGTCGCTGTAGCGCGCCGGGTATTGTTCGTACAGCTGGGCGTCGCTGAGCAGGCCGGCGCGCAGGTAGCAGCCTTCCAGCAGGTCGTGGCTGAGGATCTGGTTCTCGGGCAGGCGCTGGCCCAGCACGCGCTCGAAGGTGTCGACGTCGTAAATCCCCTTGCCGATGAAGGAGCCTTCGTAGAACACGTCCTGGTAGACGTCCGACACGGTGCGGGTGTAGGGATCGATGCCCGGCTCGCCGCCGCACAGCACCTCGTAGCGCGACGCATGCTTGCTCGGCAGCGCGGCGGCCACCCGCGGCTGCAGGATGCCGTAGCCTTCGATCACGCGGCTGCCGGCCGCATTCAGGCGCGGCTGGTTGAGCGGATGCGCCATGGTGGCGATGAACTGGCGCGCCGAGTCGCGCGCCAGCTGGGTGTCGGTGTCGAGCGTGATCACGTAGCGCACGCTGCCCAGCTCGTCGGTGCCGCCTTCGACATGCGAGAAGCGGTCGCGCGCGCCGCCGCGCAGGAAGGCATTGAGGTCGGCCAGCTTGCCGCGCTTGCGCTCCCAGCCTATCCATTTGCGCTCGCCCGCGCTCCACATGCGCGGACGGTGCAGCAGCAGGAAGGGTTCGAGCGGCTGCGCCGTTCCGGCCGCGCCGTTGTGCGCCAGTACCTCGACCGTGCGGTCCTCGCTGTACTTCCGGTTCAGCGCGCGGATCGCGGCGCGCGCCTGTTCGACCAGTTCTTCGTCGCCCGGCAGATGCTGCTGGTCGGCGTCGGCGAAATCGGAGAGCAGGCAAAAGCGCAAGTGCGGGTCGCGGTTGGCCAGGTAGCGCACTTCGAGCGCCTCGCACAGCGCAGCCACGTTGTCGCGGTTGAACAGCAGGGTCGGCACCACCACCAGGCTGCGCGCATCGGCCGCGATGCCTTCCTTGAAGTCCATGCGCGGCAGCGGATGCGGGCGCGTGAGCTGGGTCGCCATGAAGTTCACCAGCGCCAGCGCCAGCTGGCTCGAGCCGAGCGCGGCCAGCACGCCGAGCAGCGCCAGCAGCCAGTCGTCGGCGCCGGCGGCCTGCGCGTGGCGCACCGCGCTGGCGGTGAACAGCGCGCTGAACACGCAGATCGCGCCGAGGTAGGTGGCCAGCGGCGCACGGCGCGCGGCCCTGCGCAGCGCTTGGTCGGGCCGATAGCGCACCGCGAGCCCGCGTTCGAGCGCGCGCAGGCCGGGGCCGACCAGGTAGTAGCCGACGTGGCGGGTGCGCGCATCGAGCCCGCCGGCGGACGGCACCCGGTTCTCGAGCGCCAGCGCGAGCACCTGCTCGGCCACCTGCACTTCGGTGTGGACCGAACGCTTGGCCAGGCGCTCGATCACGTGGCGGTAATTGTCGCGGGTGGCGAAGTCCATCTTGCCGTAGGTGTCGGCCGGGTCGAGGCGCAGGGTCTTTTCGACCGCGCTCATGGTCTCGACGAATTCCTGCCAATCCATGGTGCCGAGGAAGCGCAGGCTGCCGATGCTATTGCTGATCGAGACCTGGTCGGCCGCCTGCTGCTGGATCTCGGCCTGGATCTGCTGTTCGATGGTCAGGCCCGCTTCGGCCAGCCGGGTGGTGACCCATTGCAGCGCCAGCGTCAGGGCCGAACTCTGGCCCTGCAGCCGGCGCGCCAGTTCGGCCACGAAGCCGCTGCTCATCGGCTGGCCCGAGCGCGCCATGTCGGCCACCAGCAGGATCAGGTCGCTCGGGCTCTTGTCGGCGGTCTCGCTCATCTGGTCGGCCCAGGTGTTGGCGCGGTCGCGCTGGGCGCGGTTCTCGTAGACCCGGTGCGCCACCCGGCGCAGGTTTTCGATCAGCGCCAGGCGCAGCATGATCGGGATCGCCCACAGCTCGCCGAGCTTGAGGGTGGCCACTTCCTGGTAGGCGTCGACGAAGCGCGACAGGCTCTCGGGATCGACCCGGCCGTCGCCGTGGGCGATGATCTCGAGCGCGATCTGGTAGACCCGCGGATTGCCTTCGGCCTCTTCGTTCTCGAGGCGCGGCAATTGCTTGCTGTAGTCCTTGGGCAGGTGGCGGCGCGCGGTGCGGATCTGTTCTTCGATCAGGTAGAAATTATCGAGCAGCCACTCGGAGGCGGGCGTGATCTGGCGCCCGCCCTTGATCGCGGCGGTCAGCTCGGTGCAGGTGGCGCCGATGATGGCGGCGTTCTCGGCCAGCCGGGCCAGCAGGCGGTCGGGGCCGCCGCGCTTGCTGAGCCGGTGGCGGCCGGCCAGCTGTTTGCCGTGGGCCGCCATCTGGGCGGCGCTGAACAATTCCGAACGCAAGGGCAATTCTTCGTCCGCCTCGCGTGGTCCCTCGAAGGTGTTGCGAATGGCGTTCTGCCAGGTGTACAAAGTGTCGGGCAGGATGGTTTTTTCTTCGTTCAACAGGAACCTCGCGTGGGCATGTGGAGCTGCCAAGCCGCTGGGCGTGCAGCGGCTTGCGACCGGCGAGAAGGTTCAGGCGGGAAACTCAAAGGCGCACGGCTGTTGCCATGGTAAAACGAGGGTCCGTCGGCGACTGTGCGCCAACGAACATTACGAGGCAGACGTCCGGCCTAGGCGGCCAGCGCCCGCGGCCCGGCCAGGGCGACGCCGCCCAGCACATGCCAGGCGTTCCGGTAGCCGAGGCGATGCAGGCAGTGGGCCGCGCGGGCGCTGCGGTTGCCGCTGCGGCAGAAAAACACCAGCGGCTTGTGGTCGCCGCGCAGCCAGCCGGACAGGTGCTGGGGCAGGCGCGACAAGGGCACGCTGAGCACCTCGCCGGGCCAGCCGGGCAGGCCGCCGGCCGCGTGTTCGTAGCTTTCGCGCACGTCGATCAGCCGGGCGTCCGGATGGGTGGCCAGGAAGCGCGCCAGCGCCGCCGGCTCCAGGTGCATCAGGCTGTCCATCGGCGGCATGGCCGGGCGCGCGAGGCGCGGCTGCAGCGCCAGCAATTCGGCCAGCACGCCGCTGCCCTGGCCTTCGGTGGCCAAGGTGGTACACAGCAGGTTCTGGGCGTCGATCGCGGGACACAGGATGGTATGGCAATTGACCAGCGCGGCCAGCCGCTGCACCGCGTTGCGCAACTGCCCCAGCGGCATGCCCTCGCCGATCCCGCCCGGCAGCACGGTGCGGCCGGTGAACGCGAAGCGCACCTCGGCCGCGGTAAGGCCCGCCGTGCCGCGCGCGCCCAGCAGGTAGCTGACGCTGGCGAACACGCCGTCGTCCTGCGGCAGGCGCGCCAGCAGTTGCCCGCCGAGCGCGATCGCGTCGACCCGCATGCCGTTGCCGAGGCTGACCGTGTCGGACCCGGCCGGCCAGCCCAGCGGATCGCTGCCGGCGGCCTGCTCGAGCCGGCCGCCGAGGGCGGCCAACAGGGCCGCGCGGCCGTCCGCACCGTGGGCGCCGGCGTCGGTACACAGCACCGCGCGCACGCGGACGTCCTGGCAGTGCAGCAAGGCGGCAATGCGGCCGGCCAGCGCCGGCAGCGGATCGATCACCACGCAGCTGCGGCTGGCCGCGTCGAGCACCAGCCAGCTGCAGGCGCCGTCGGCCGCCAGCTGGACCACGCCGTCGGCATGCGCGGGCGCCGGCGCGGACGGAATCAGGCAACTGGCGCGCAGCGCCTCGCCGCAGCGCACGATGCGGGCACAGGCGGCGTCGATGAAGGCCGCGTCCACCGCCGGCCCGAACGACATGCGCACCGCGGCGCTGCTGCGCCAGGCGGGCAGTTGCATCGCTTCCAGCACGTAGCTGGGCAGGGCTTTGGCCGAGGAGCAGGCCGAGCCCGCGCTGACGCGCACCCCGGCCGCGTCGAACAGGTCGAGCAGCTCTTTGCTGGCGAGGCCGGGCACGGAAAAATTCAGCGTGGTCGGCAAAGCATGCTCGAACGGCGCGTTGAACACGATGCCGGGCAGCGCCTGGCGCAAGGCCGCGGCGAGCCGCGCGCGCAAGTCCACCAGCTGGTCGTGGCTGCGGAACACGCCGCCCTGTTCCAGCGCGGCCAGCACCGCGCCCAGCGCCGCGATGCCGGCCATGTTCTCGGTGCCCGAGCGCAGGCCGTCTTCCTGGCCGCCGCCCGCCATCAGCGCGGTGTAGGGCGCGCCGGCGCGCACGTAGAGCATGCCGATGCCCTTCGGCGCATACAGCTTGTGGCCGGAGAACGGCGCGTAATCGATGCGGGTCGCGGCCAGCTCGAGCGCCAGCTTGCCCAGCGCCTGCACGCTGTCGACCATCCAGTAGGCCGGGCTGGCGGTCTCGCGCAGCACGGCTTCGATGGCGGCCAGGTCGGAGACCACGCCGGTCTCGTTGTTGGCGGCCATGGTGCAGACCAGCGCGGCGCGCGGCGCCAGCTCGCGCAGCACGTCGAGCCGGTGGCGGCCGCCGCCATCGACCGGCAGCGCGCGCAGTTCGAGGCCGGCGCCGAGCAGCCGGTTCCAGTGCGCCAGGGTTTCCGGCACCGCCTTGTGTTCGGTGGCGCCGTACAGCAGCAAGTCGCCGGTGGCTTCGCCGCGCGCGCGCCGCGCGCGGACCGCGCACAGCGCCGACAGCACCGCGGTCTGGATGCCTTCGGTGGCGCCGCTGGTGAACAGCAGGCGGCCGGGCCCGACGCCGAGCAGGCGGCAAGCGCGGCGGCGCGCCGCGTCGAGCATCGCCTTGGCCTTCAAGCCGGTCGCGTGGCTGCTGCTGGGATTGCCGAAACGCTCGCGCATGGCGTCCTCGGCAGCGGCGATGGCGGCCGGCAAAACGGCGGACGTGGCGTTGGCGTCGAGGTAAATTTCGGTGTTCATGTAAAGAATTGATAACCGGTTAAAAAATCATGCAACGATCGGACGTTATTGATTAAGATATTAGCCGGTCGTGCGCGAAGAGATATGCCAAAATTTCTCGTATTTGGCGAAAATGGAGTAATAATATGCTCACACTGGCGGAAATCGAAAATGAACCATCTAGATAAATACGACTGCGCCATACTCGCAGCGCTCCAGGCCGATGGCACCCTGTCGATCGCCAGCCTCAGCGAAAAGGTCGGCTTGTCCAGTACACCATGCTGGAAGCGGGTCAAACGGCTCGAAGACGAAGGCTATATCGAAAGCCGGGTCGGCATCGTCAACCGCCACAAGGTCGGCCTGCCGGTGACCGTGTTCGTCAGCGTGCGCACCTCCGAGCACGACGAGAAATGGCTGGCCCGGTTCGCCGCGGCCGTGATCGCGCTGCCCGAGGTGCTCGAATTCCACCGCATGAGCGGCGACGTCGACTACCTGCTCAAGGTGGTCACCACCGACATCGACGGCTACGACCGGTTCTACAAGAAGCTGATCAAGACCGCGCAACTGACCGGGGTCTCGTCGGCGTTTTCGATGGAGCAGATCAAGTGCACCACGGCGCTGCCGCTGGAGCTCATCTTGCACGGCCTGCCGGCTTGAGGGCATCGCGGTTTCGCGCGAATCGTGCGATCATGGCGCCGGTCCAGACAAGAGGAGAGACTTGGTATGCCGACCCAGAACAAGATGCTGCCGTTCGCGCTGTTGGCCCTGCTGTTAGGCGCAGCGGGCGCGCAGGCCGATGAACAGGTGGTCAAGCTGGGCGTCAGCGGCCCGCTGTCGGGCGCGAACGCCTTCGCCGGCAAGGACAACGAGAACGGCGTCCGGCTCGCGCTGGAAGAACTCAACGCCAGGCCGATCAAGATCGGCGGCAAGGCGATCCGCTTCGAGCTGGTGTCGGAAGACGACCAGGGCGACCCCAAGGCCGGCGTCAGCGTGGCGCAGAAATTCGCCGATGGCGGTGTCAAGTTCGTGCTCGGCCCCTACAATTCGGGCGTCGCGATTCCCGCCTCGCGCGTGTACAACGATGCCGGCATCGTGATGTCGACGGTCGGCACCAATCCGAAGATCACCCAGGCCGGCTACAAGAACGTGTTCCGCATGGTCGCCAGCGACAGCCAGGTCGGCGCCTCGATGGCAAGCTACGCGGCGCGCCAGCTGAAGGTGAAAAACGTCGGCGTGGTCGACGACCGCACCGCCTTCGGCCAGGGCATCGCGGCCGAATTCATCAAGCAGGCCAAGGCCTCCGGCCTGACCGTCGTGGGCCACGAGTTCACCACCGACAAGGCGACCGACTTCGCCGCCATCCTCACCGCGCTCAAGGCGAAAAAGGTCGATGCGATTTTCTTCGGCGGCTATGCGCCGCAGGGCGCGCCGATGGCGCGCCAGATCAAGGCGCTGGGCTTGAACGCCAAGCTGCTGGGCGGCGATACCCTGTGCAGCCCCGAGATGGGCAAGCTGGGCGGCGACGCGGTCGGCGCCAACGTGCTGTGCGCGCAGGGTGGCGCGATCCTCGACAAGCAGGCCGGCGGCCTGGCCTTCCACACCAAATACAAGCAGCGCTTCAAGCAGAATCCCGATGTGTACGCGGCCTCGTTCTACGACCAGGTGATGTTCATCGCCCAGGCCATGCGCGACACCAACTCGGCCGATCCCTCGGTGGTCGCGGTGGCCCTGCACACCATGAGCTACAAGGGCGTGGTCGGCAGCTACGCCTACGACGAGGCCGGCAACATGCGGCAGTCGGCGGTCACGGTCTACACCTTCAAGGACGGCGCGCCGGTGCCGCTGGCCACGTACTAGCCACCGCCCCATAAAAAAGCCGCTGCCCGGTCAAGGGAGCGGCTTCAAGGCATTGCCAAACGAACTGCGGCGCGTAGCGCACGTCAGTGCGGCAATGCCCATGCCGGCCGGCGTCATTGTTTAGGTCGCTGGCTCGGGAACTGGTGGTGAGGCGATCATACGCCTCAAAAGCGGGCGGAGGCCAGCGCAGTTTCAATCGAATCGTCACGGGTCCATACGCTGGCGCTATCGACAGCGCGACAGTTTGTATTCGAAGCGGAATCGCGTATCCTTGTGCGCGCCTTCCCCTACCGAATGGATCCGACATGCATTTCTCTTTTCCGCGCCGCGCACTGGGCGCGCTTGCCGCCTTGCTGATCGCTGCCGTAGCGGCGGTCGCGCCGGCCGCTCCCGCCGCCGAACCGCAGGCGCGCGCCGCCGGCCTCCAGGCTAAAACACCACTCGACCTGCTGGCCGCCCAGTACTACGACGCGCTGGCGCGCTACGATCCGCTGGGCGCAACCGAAAACGGCGACAGCCGCTACAACGACCAGCTTGGCCTGCCGATTTCGCCGCAGCTGCGCGCACGCCAGTTCGCGCTGTACCACGGCTACGCCACGCGGTTGCGCGCAATCCCGCGCGATGGGCTGGCGCCGCGCGACCAGGTCAACTACGACGCGCTCGCGTATGAGCTGGACACCGCGCTGCGTTTCGAGCACTTCCCCGAGCACCTGCTGCCGTTGAACCAGATGGACAGCGCGCCCGTCACGCTGGCCAATTACGCCAACGGCCAGGGCGGCCAGCCGCTCACCAGCGTCAAGGAGTACCGGGCTTATCTGAAGCGGCTGGAGCAGCTGCCGGCGTGGACCGCGCAGGCCATCGCGAACATGCGCGAAGGGATGCGACAGGGGATCGTGCTGCCGAAGGCCGCGGTGGCGGCGGCGCTGCCGCAGTTCCGGCAACTGGTCAGCGCGACGCCGGAAGCGAGCATTTTCTACACCCCGATCAAGAACCTGCCGGCGGCGTTTTCGGCGGCCGACAAGAAGGCGCTGACGGCCGCTTACCGCGCCACGATCGCCCACAAGCTGACGCCGGCACTGGCGCGGCTCGCCACCTTCCTCGACACCGAGTACCTGCCGGCGGCGCGCGCCAGCACCGGCTGGAGCGCCCTGCCCGGCGGGATGGATTGGTACCTGGCGCGGGTCGCGAGCCAGACCACGACCGCCATGCAGCCAGAGCAGATCCACGCGATCGGCCTGCAGGAAGTCGCGCGCATCCAGCGCGAGTTTGCGGTGCTGGGGCCGAAGATGGGCTACGACGGGCCGGCCGCCGGCTTGCCGGGCTGGGTCGCGCAGCAGGACAAATTCCGTCCCTTCAAAACCGAGCAGGAAGTGATCGACGTCTATCGCCAGCTCGATGCCCAGCTGCGCACCAAGCTGCCGGCGCTGTTCACGCTGGTGCCGAAAGCGCCGCTCGACTTGCGGCTCGAGCCCGAACTGAGCCGCGCCACCGCGTCCGACCACTATACGGCACCGGCAGCCGATGGGTCGCGGCCCGGCGTGTTCTGGTCGGTGGTG
>DASRXO010000591.1:0-4250 GCA_035654095.1 Telluria sp. | reverse complement strand
ACGCGAACAAAGCCTCAAATTCATGCACGACCTGCTGCGCGCCCTGCTGGCGCGCAAGGGCTCGGACCTGTTCATCACCGCCGGCTTCCCGCCCGCCATGAAGGTGGACGGCAAGGTGACGCCGGTGTCGAACCAGGCGCTCACGCCCTCGCACACTTCCGACCTCGCGCGCTCGATCATGAACGACAAGCAGACCGCCCAATTCGAGCTGAGCAAGGAATCGAACTTCGCGATCAGCCCCGGCGACCTGGGACGCTTCCGGGTCTCGGCCTTCGTCCAGATGAGCTGCGTCGGCATGGTGCTGCGGACCATCACCACCACCATCCCGCGCCTCGAGGACCTGAAGCTGCCCGAGGTCCTGAAGGACGTGGTGATGTCCAAGCGCGGCCTGGTGATCATGGTCGGCGCCACCGGCTCCGGCAAATCGACCACGCTGGCGGCGATGGTCGGCTACCGCAACGAGAACAGCTACGGCCACATCATCACGATCGAAGACCCGGTCGAATACGTCCACCCGCACCGGAACTGCGTGATCACCCAGCGCGAGGTGGGGGTCGATACCGAGACCTTCGAGATCGCGCTGAAGAACTCCCTGCGCCAGGCGCCCGACGTGATCCAGATCGGCGAGATCCGCGACCGCGAGACCATGGAGCACGCGATCGCCTTTGCCGAAACCGGCCACCTGTGCCTGGCCACGCTGCACGCCAACAGCGCCAACCAGGCGCTCGACCGTATCATCAACTTCTTCCCCGAAGAGCGCCGCCAGCAGTTGCTGATGGACCTGTCGCTGAACCTGAAGGGCCTGATCTCGCAGCGCCTGATTCCGCTCAAGGACGCCAAGGGGCGCTGCGTGGCGATCGAAATCATGCTAAATTCACCCTTGATCTCGGACCTGATCTTCAAGGGCCAGGTGCATGAGATCAAGGAGATCATGAAGAAATCGCGCGAGCTCGGCATGCAGACTTTCGACCAGGCGCTGTTCGACCTGCACGAGGCCGACAAGATCAGCTACGAGGACGCGCTGCGCAACGCCGACTCGGTCAACGATTTGCGGCTGGCCATCAAGCTGCAGGGTAAGGACGCGAAGAGCCGCGACCTCTCGGCCGGCACCGAACATTTGGGGATCGTATGAACACTTTCGACTTCCAGGCCACCGGCATCTCCGGCACACCGGTCGACCTGGCGCAGTACAAGGGCAAGGTGCTGCTGATCGTGAACACCGCCAGCGAGTGCGGCTTCACGCCGCAGTACAAGGGGCTGGAACAGGTGTACGAGCAGTTCAAGGACAAGGGCGCGGTGGTGCTGGGCTTCCCCTGCAACCAGTTCGGCGGCCAGGAGCCGGGGTCGGACGCCGACGTCGGCGCCTTCTGCGAGAAGAATTTCGGCGTGACGTTTCCGCTGTTTTCCAAGATCGAGGTGAATGGCGACGGCACCCATCCGCTGTTCGCGCACCTGAAGAAGGAAGCGCCCGGCCTGCTGGGCACCCAGGCGATCAAGTGGAACTTCACCAAATTCCTGATCCGCAAGGACGGCAGCGTCTACAAGCGCTACGCGCCGAGCACCACGCCGGCCGAGCTGGTCGGCGATATCGAGAAGCTGCTGGCCGAATAAGGCCCGAATCGCGTGGGGGGCGGCGTACACGCCGGCGAGCCCGCAAATGGTATATCGGCGTGGGCACGGTGAACCGTACCCACCCTACCCTCTCCATGGATTGCCCACGCGGCCTATGCGGCCAGCGCCCGATCGATCAATTCGATCCAGTGCGTCACCCGCATCTCGCTCCCCGACTGCAAATGCGTGATGCAGCCGATGTTGGCGGAGACGATTTCGTCCGCACCGGTCGCCTTCAGGTTCGCCAGCTTGCGGTCGCGCAGCTGGTGCGCCAGTTCAGGCTGCAGCACCGAATACGTGCCCGCCGAGCCGCAGCACAAATGGCTGTCCGCGCACAGCGTCACGTCCACGCCCGCCGCGCGCAGCACGCCCTCCACCTTGCCGCGAATCTGCTGCCCGTGCTGCAAGGTGCACGGCGGATGGTAGGCGATGCGCTTCGCGATCTTGCCCTTCAAGCGGGCCGCCAGCTCGGTCTCGAACTGCGGCACGATCTCGCTCAGGTCGCGCGTCAACTCCGAGATCCGCCGCGCCTTGGCCGCATACGCCGCGTCGTGCGCCAGCAAGTGCCCGTACTCCTTGACCGTCACGCCGCAGCCCGACGCCGTCATCACGATCGCCTCGACCTGGCCCTGCTCCACCAGCGGCCACCATGCGTCGACATTGCGGCGCATATCATCCAGCCCGCCGTCCTGGTCGTTCAGGTGGAAGCGCAGCGCGCCGCAGCAGCCGGCCTTGGGCGCGACCATCAGCTGCACGCCGAGCGCGTCGAGCACGCGCGCCGCGGCCGCGTTGATATTCGGCGCCATCGCCGGCTGCACGCAGCCATCGAGCACCAGCATCTTGCGCGCATGGCCACGGGTCGGCCACTGCCCGGCGTGCGGGGTCGGCGGCAGCTTGTCCTGCAAGCCTGGCGACAGCAAGGGCCGCACCATCTGCCCGGCCTTGAACGCCAGCGTGAAGATCCATTTGCGCGGCAGCGCTTCCTTGAGCAAGGTGCGCTTGATGCGCTCGCCTAACGGTCGCCGCACGCGCTGCTCGACCACCTTGCGGCCGATGTCGGCCAGCCGCCCGTACTTCACGCCCGATGGACAGGTCGTTTCGCAGTTGCGGCAGGTCAGGCAGCGGTCGAGGTGGATCTGGGTTTTCTGCGTGACCTCGGCGCCTTCCAGCACCTGCTTGATCAGGTAGATGCGGCCGCGCGGCCCATCCAGTTCGTCGCCCAGCAGCTGGTAGGTCGGACAGGTGGCGGTGCAGAAGCCGCAGTGGACGCAGGCGCGCAGGATGGCTTCCGCTTCGTCGCCGTCGCGGCTGCCCTTGATGAAATCGGCGAGCGTGGTTTGCATGAATCAGTACATCCGTCCGGGATTGAAAATGTGCGAAGGGTCGAACGAGGCCTTCAGGCGCTGGTGAATCGCGGCGACCGCCGGCGCCAGCGGATGGAACACGCCGACCGACTTGTCGTGGCCGCGGAACAGGGTCGCATGTCCGCCCGCCGCAGCCGCCACGCGGCGGATGCTGTCCGCCGTCGTGACATCGGCGTCGGCCTTCAGCCAGCGTTGGGCGCCGCCCCATTCGATCAGCTGCGTGCCTTTGATGACGATCGCGCTGGCGGCCGGCGGCACCGACAGCCGCCACAGGCAGCGCGCGCCGTCGAAGAAGGGATGCTGCTGCTCGCGCAGCGCGGCCCAGAACGCGCGGCCATCGGGCACGCCCTCCCCGCCCAGCATCGCGCACGCCGCATCGACCGCGGCCTGCGCGCCCGACAGTCGCAGGCTCAGGACGCCCTCGTGCCAGCAGCTGGCCGATATCGGCAGCGGCTGGCCGCCCCATTCGTTCAGGCGCCGCAGCGCCTCGATCTCGCTCATCGAAAAACGCAGCGTGGCTTCGGACACCGCGCGCGGCAGCACCTTGACCGAATGCTGCAGCATCAGGCCCAGCGTGCCGAGCGAGCCGGCCAGCAGCCGCGACACATCGTAGCCGGCCACGTTTTTCATGACCTGGCCGCCGAAGGTCAGCACCTCGCCTCTGCCGTCCATCATCACGGCGCCGAGCACGAAGTCGCGCACCGCGCCGGCGCTGGCGCGGCGCGGGCCCGAGAGCCCGCTGGCGATCGCGCCGCCGAAGGTCGCGCCCTCGCCGAAGTGCGGCGGCTCGAAGGCCAGCATCTGGCCCTGGGCCGCCAGCGCCGCTTCGATCTCGGCCAGCGGCGTGCCGCTGCGCGCCGTGATCACCAGTTCGGTCGGCTCGTAATCGACGATGCCGCTGTGGGCGCGCGTGTCGAGGATCTCGCCGGCCAGCTGCTGGCCGTACCAGTCCTTGGTGCCGCCGCCGCGGATGCGCAGCGCCGTCTTGGCGGCGGCCGCGGCCAGCACCTGTTCCCTGAATTGTTGAATCGCCTGCACTGTCACTCCAGTTCAGAAGCGCGGCAAATCCGCGAACTTCAATTGGCCGCCGCTCACCCGCATCTTGCCGAATTCGGCGCAGCGGTTCAGGGTCGGGATCGCCTTGTCGGGATTGAGCAGGAAGGGCACGTCGAACGCGCGCTTGACGGCGAAGAAGGCTTCCAGCTCGGCGCGGCCGAACTGGAGGCACATCGAATCGATCTTCTCCATGCCGACCCCATGCTCGCCGGTGATGGT
>DASRXO010000590.1:0-2509 GCA_035654095.1 Telluria sp. | reverse complement strand
GACCGCCACCGAGAAGCCCTCGGGCCCCCACCACGATTCGATGCCGTCCCTGGTGGTCCACAAGGCCCACACGTCGTCGATCGACGCCTGGTAAGTTCGTTCAAGCGTCAGCTTGGTACGGGTCGTCATTATTTGTCTCCTTTCTGTGAGGTCTTGCGCGCAGAGGTCCTGCGATCGAGTTCAGCGCCGAAGCGGTCGAGCCGGTCTTCCCACAGGCCGCGGTAGCCGGCGACCCACGCTTCGATTTCCTGAAAAGGTTCCGGGCGCAGCGAGTAGATCCGCCGCTGCCCATCCGGCCGTACGCTGACGATGCCGGCATCCTGCAGAATCCCAAGATGCCGCGACACGCCCGATTGCCGGATGCCGACGCTGGCGACGATGTCGGCCACCGCACGTTCGCCCAGCCGCAAGGTTTCCGCGATGCGCATGCGGGCCGGATCCGCCAACACCGTCAACAAGACTGGGTACATTGCTGCCTTTCGATATATTCCATGTGGTGTATATTCATGGTTATGTATATTTGTGGCGGTGTCAAGGCCTTTCGGAGGCCGAGCCAGAGTCCGACCCCGGCCCCAGGCGCACGCGCCGGCGTCAGCCAGCGCCTCGGCTCAGGCTAGTTGCAATACATTTTCTTTTGCGGCTCGTCCTTCTTGGCGATCACGGTCTTTGGCCGCAACGGCGCAGCAGCGCAACGCAAGCATGGCTTATGGTGTTGTGGCAGGGGATGAAAGAGACCGACGGAATTTAGCCAAGAGGAAACTAATATTTCCTGTAGTTTGGCTTTGTTTGTTCAGGCTGCAACACTTTTTCGCGCCGGGCGACGCTTTTTTTGCAATTTGTGGCTAAGAATGCAATGCCGGCCGGGCGATCGGCGCCGGGCGCATTTCCCGGCTACAGCGGCTGTGGCGGGACCGCGGCGGCGCTGCTCTCGCGCAGGGTCGCCAGCACCGAGTCGCGCTTGTCGAGCAGGTGCTGGCGCAGGATCGCCGCCAGCCGTTTGCCGTCGTGCGCTTCCAGCGCCTCGATCATTTCGCCGTGCTCCTTGACCGCGCGGTCCCACTTCGATTCGCGGAAATTCGACTTGAAGCGCAGGGCCAGCAGGCGGCGGTTCACCGACAGGTAAATCTGGCGCAGCACCGAATTGCCGGCCGCTTCGTTGATCTTGTTGTGAATCGCCTGGTTGCGGCTGTAGTAGCCCGACAGATCGTTTTGCGTGCGGCATACCAGCATGGCGTAGTGCAGGGCCTTGATGTCGGCGATTTCCTCGGGCGTGATGCGCTCGGCCGCCAGCTCGCCCGACAGCGCTTCCAGGCCGCTCATCATTTCGAAGGTTTCCCAGATTTCGGTTTCGTCCATCTTGGACACGAAGGCGCCGCGATTCGGGACGATCTCGATCAGCCCTTCCGAGGCCAGCACCTTCATCGCCTCGCGCAGCGGGGTGCGCGAGATGCCGAGCCGTTCGCAGACTTCGCGTTCGTTCAGCTTGGAGCCCGGCTCCAGCACGCCCTCGATGATCAGCTTTTGCAGGTGTTCGATGACAGTATCGTGCAAACGCTGGCGTTCAAGGCGCGGGAAGACTGGGGCGGCGGTCTCCAGCGGGCCGCCGTTCTCAACTCTATTTTCCATTCCATATCCTGTTCGATTTACAGTCATTTTAATCGAATTGGCCTGCCGGAAAAATAAGCAGCGTTGCAAAAACCTCTTTACTTATTATATATCGGCTGCTAGAGTATTTTGTATTCAATATACAAAGATTTGCCACTAGGAGACCAAAGATGTTGACCCTCGACTTCCATCCCGCCGGCCGCCATTTCCTGCAGATCCCGGGCCCGAGCCCGGTGCCGGACCGCATCTTGCGCGCGATGAGCTATCCCACCATCGACCACCGCGGCCCCGAATTCGGCGCCCTCGGCCTGCAAGTCCTGGCCGGCATCAAGAAAATTTTCAAGACCGAGCAGCCGGTCGTGATCTATCCGTCCTCCGGCACCGGCGCCTGGGAAGCGGCGCTGGCCAACACCCTGAGCCCCGGCGATACGGTGCTGATGTATGAAACCGGCCATTTCGCCACGCTGTGGAAAAAGATGGCCGAAGCCCTCGGCCTGAAGCCCGAATTCCTTGGCTTACCCGGCATCGAAGGCTGGCGCCGCGGCGTGCAGGCCGACCTGATCGAAGAGCGCCTGCGCAAGGATCCCGGTCATCAGATCAAGGCCGTGTGCGTGGTGCACAACGAGACCTCGACCGGCGTGACCTCGAACATCGCGGCGGTGCGCAAGGCGATCGACGCGGCCGGCCATCCGGCGCTGCTGTTGGTCGACACGATTTCCGGCCTGGCGTCGGCCGACTACCGGCATGACGAGTGGGGCGTCGACGTCACCGTCTCGGGCTCGCAAAAAGGCTTGATGCTGCCGCCCGGGATCAGCTTCAACGCGATCTCGCAGAAAGCGCTGGAAGCGAGCAAAAGCGCCCGCCTGCCGCGCGCCTTCTGGGACTGGACCGACATCGTCGAGAT
>DASRXO010000589.1:0-2352 GCA_035654095.1 Telluria sp. | reverse complement strand
TTGTCGGCGATGCAGATGATGATGTGGCCGCCTTCATGATAGGCGGACAGCCGGATGGTGCCCTGCTCCGGCTTGCCGGCGGCGGCGCGCTCGGCCGGGGTCTCCAGGCCGTGATCGGCGGAGTTGCGCACCATGTGGGTGAGCGGATCCTTGATCAGATCGAGCACCTGGCGGTCGAGTTCGGTGTCGGCGCCGTGCATCTCCAATTCGATCTGCTTGCGCAGTTCGCCGGACAGGTCGCGCACGATCCGCGGCAGCTTCTGCCATGCGCTGCTGATCGGCTGCATCCGCGTCTTCATGACGCCTTCCTGCAGCTCGGCCGTGACGTTCGACAGCCGCTGCAGCGGCACATTGAACTCGTTATCCTCGTTACGCCGCGAGATCTCCAGAAGCTGGTTACGCGTCAGGACGAGTTCGGACACCATCGTCATCAGGTGTTCGAGCGTGTCGACATTGACGCGGATCGACTGGTTGGCGACGCGATCGGCATCGCCGGCGTCCACCTCAACAGCCGTCTTGGCTTTCTTGGCAGCGGGCTTCGATGCTTTCTGCTCGGCCTCAGCCTCGGGAGTCGGCGGGGCGCTGACTTCCGCCTTTGCGGGAGCCGGGTTCGCAGCCGGCGGCGGGGCGACCTCGGCGACGGTCTCGCGGAAGGCGCGCTCAAGTTCGTCGAGGGACACTTCGCCGGGGCGCAGCGGCCGCTCCAGGGTCTGCGTCACCAGGGCGTCCACCGCAGGTGCGACGGCAACTGGAGACAACTCGACTGGCTCAGACCGAGTTGGTGGCGCCGGTTCGGATGCAGCCGCGTCCGACGCGACCAGCGAAGCTGGCGCGGCCGGGATCGGCGAAGCCGACCCTGACATCGCCTGCATGCCGCGCTCGACCATCTCGTGCAGCTTGACGATCAGCTCTTCGTCGGTGCCTTCGGGCTCGGTCTCGGTCGCCTCGAGCCCGGCCAGAATTTCCTTGATGCGGTCGATGCTGCGCAGGATTAGCGTGGCTGCCTCGGCGGTCACCGGCATGCCGTCACGGAACTTACCCATCACGGTCTCGCCGGCATGGGCCAGCGCTTCGAGACGAGGCAGGCCGAGAAGGCCGCAAGTGCTTTTGATGGTGTGGATCAGGCGGAAAATACTATCCAGAATCTCGGCGTTGTTCGGATCCTGCTCGAACCGCACCAGTTGATTATCGGCCGTGTCCAGGCTCTCGCTGGTCTCCGTCAGGAACTCCCGCAAAAGATCGTCCATCAGAATACGCCTTTCAAACATGTGTGTTGCGGCGACCGTCAACCGTTCTCGCCGGCTTCACAACCACGTAAATTTTTGTGTCCGTGAAGCCGCGTGAGCGGGTCGCATTCCGATCGCGACGGGCCGGGAAGCCCGTCACGCTTTCTAATCGACAAGGAGCTTGTGCGCTCAAGTGATGCGGCCCAGCACCGTGCTCGTTCTTACGCGGCTTTCACGCCAGCAAGGAACTCGTTGACCCGCTCGCTCAGCTCATGCGAATGGCGCGACAGCTCGCCCGAGGAGCCCAACACCTGACTGGCCGCCGCTCCCGTCTCGGTCGCGGCCTGCTTGACGCCGGCAATGTTGTCGTACACGCCCTGCGTACCCTGCGCCGCCTGCTGTACGTTTCTGGCGATCTCCTGCGTCGCCGACATCTGCTCCTCGACGGCCGAGGCGATCACAGACGCAATCTCGTTGATATCGGTGATCGTCGTGCCGATGCTCTTGATTGCACCGACGGCACCCTTCGTCGCCTCTTGAATCTGGGCAATCTGTCCGGCGATCTCTTCCGTCGCCCTGGCTGTCTGGCTTGCGAGCGATTTGACCTCGGAGGCGACCACGGCAAAGCCTCTGCCTGCATCTCCGGCTCGTGCCGCCTCGATCGTGGCGTTGAGCGCAAGGAGATTGGTTTGGCTTGCTATGTCGTTGATGAGGCCAATCGCCTCGCCGATCCGTTGGGCGCAGTTGGCAAGCTCCTGTACCGTTGCATCCGTACGCTTGGCTTCCTCCACTGCCTTGCCCGCGATCTGAGAAGACTGCGTCACCTGCCGCCCGATCTCCTTGACCGACGAAGCCAGTTCTTCTGTCGCAGCAGCCACCGTCTGCACGTTAGACGTCGCTTGCTCGGATGCCGCAGCCACCGCCACGGACTGATGATTGGTTTGGTCCGCCGTGGACGACATCGTTTGGGCGGTAGCTTCCATTTCAGTCGACGCCGAAGAAAGCGATTGGACGAGATTGCCGACCTTCGACTCAAAGGCCCCCATCAATTCATCAAGGCGCAGTGCTCGCCGCTCGCGCGCCGCCTGTTCCTCGGCCTGCCTCGCGGCAAGGCGCTCAGCCTCGA
>DASRXO010000588.1:0-18065 GCA_035654095.1 Telluria sp. | reverse complement strand
TCAGCAGCAGGCGGTCGCACAGGGTATTGGTCTGGCGCGGGATGCCGCCGGTGTGCGCGAAGATCGCGGCGTGGGCCGCGTCGCTGAACGCGGGGTCGCCGTTCCAGCCCACGGTGTGCAGGCGGTGTTCGATGTAGGCCTTGGTCTCGGCCGCGTCCATCGGGCCCAGGTGGTAGCTGGCGATCACGCGCTGGCGCAACTGCTGCATGCCGGTGCTGTGCAGGGTGATGCGGAATTCGGGCTGGCCCAGCAGGAAGGTCTGGAGCAGCGATTTGTCGTCGGTCTGGAAGTTCGACAGCATGCGCAGTTCTTCCACCGTGCGCGGGGTCAGGTTCTGGGCTTCGTCGACCACCAGCAGCGCGCGCTTGCCCTCGGCGTCGACCGCGCGCAGGAATTGTTCGAGCCGGGTCAGCAGGTCGGTCTTGCTGACGTTCTCGTACGGCAGGCCGAAGGCCGACACCACCATGCGCAAGGTGTCGTCCGAATCGAGGTGGGTGTTGACGATGTGGGCCGCGACGATCTGCTCGGACGGCAGGTTGTTGAACAGGTTGCGCACCAGCGTGGTCTTGCCGGCCCCGACTTCGCCGGTGATGACGATGAAGCCCTCGCCCTGCGACAGGCCGTACTCGAGGTAGGCCATGGCGCGCTTGTGGCCCTTGCTGCCGAAGAAGAAGTGGGGATCGGGCCGCAGGCGGAACGGCTTGGCGCTGAGCCCGTAATAGGTTTCATACATCGCTTGCTCGACTCGGCTATAGCTGCATGGATAGGGTGGCGGAGACCGCGTTCTCGCGGTAAGGGAGTCCCAACTGGGTCGCCGAGGTGCCCACGACACGACGTATCTCAACCGAGGCCTTGAGTTTCGAATGGAGCTGTCGCGTCATGCCCAGACGTAGCGCCTTGTTATTGTCGGTAAGGAATGCCGAGAGCGAATCGGTGTGGTTATAAGTCGCCGACAGGTTGACCCCGGTGCGCGAGGAGATCTGGTAGTTGGTCAGGATGCTGGCGCCGACCTGCTTGGTGTTGTCGTTCAGGTTAAGGCTGCTACTGCCAAGCAGCGAACTGTCGGTCTGCTGGGTCGACAGCGCGTTACGCTTGGTGCTGGAGAGGCTGAACACGGTGGTGGTGCGCGCGGTGTTGAAGGCGGCCGAGGCCTGGAACTGCTTCTGCAGGATGAAGCGGTTGCTGAAGTAGTTGATGTTATTGGCCAGCGAGCTGGGCAGGCCGGTAGCGCGGATATAGGCGTCCACCGCTTGTTGGCGTGCGACCGGGTCCGTGAAGCTGGCAGCGAACAGTTGGTTCAGCAGCGAGGCTGTATCGACCGTGGCCGGCAGCAGGAACTGCTCGCGCGTAGTGGTCACCGCGTCGTTATAACTCAGGTTCCACACCGTGTGGCGGCTGCGATGCATGGCGGCCAGCGAATAGCTGGAGCCAAAGTAGCGCTTGCCAGCAGTGGCTTGCAGGCTGGTGCGCAGCGACGGGGTCCAGACGAAGCCGCCGGACCAGCTCTTGCCTTGAGTGGTGCCGCCGAGCGCCTGGTAGTCGTACTTGTCGTAGCCGCCGCTGCCCGTCAGGCTAAAGGTTTCCGACAAGCGGTAGCGGAGGTTCAAGAGTGCGTTTTCGGTAGTGCTCTTCTGGGCAATGCTGTCGTTCAGGTTGCGATGGCTGTAAACGGCGCTCCAGCTCAGCTTGCGGAACGCCTGGCCGCTGGTGAGCGACAGCGAGACGTCGTCGCCCACGCTGCGGCCAAAGCCGATGCTTTGCGAGTTGACCAGGTCGTGCGCATAGCGCAGCTCGACGGTTGCGCTGGCGCCGAAGCGGTGCACCAGGTAGGGACTGACGCGGTAACTCTTGACTTCGCTGCTGTTGGCGTTGGAATACAGGTTGGCGCTGGCCTGCGGGCCGAAGGCGGAGACGCTTTGGCGCGTGATCGAGCCGGTGCCGTCGACGAACAGGGTCTCGTCGAGCAGCGTGGCAACACCGCCGGCTTGCAGCTGGCGCGAAGACTGGTTGGTGTTCTCCACCTTGTTGTCCGAATAGGCGTAAGTCTGCAGCTGATAGGCCGCCTGAAATTTCAGGCGCGGACTGTTTGCGACGATCGATAGCGAGGGGGCGACTTCGGTGATGAACTCGCTGCGCTCGAACCCCTTGGCGTCGAGCCTGACATTGTCGGTATAGGTTTCGTTCAGGTCGACACCTGGCGTGATTTTCACCTCGGCCCCGCATTGCGGCGACATCAGCAGAGCCAGCATGGCAACCGGCGCGGCCAGCGGCAGTGGCGCCCCGGCCGGATAGGCCCCGGCGCGGACTCGCTTAGCCGTAGTTGTAGTCATAGGTCTCTTCGATACCGGGGAACTCACGCGTCTTGTTGTAAATGAGGTTCACATTGCTGCAGCCGTCGAGTTGGCGTAGCGACTCCTTGACCGCGTGCTGGGTCGTGGTCTCGGATTCGACCACCACCACGATCTGGCCCATATGGGTGGCCAGCACGTGCGCTTCACTGGTTAGCAGCAGCGGCGGCGAATCGAAAATCACGATCCGGTCCGGGTAGCGGTTGGCGATCTCGTAGACCAGGGTGCTCATGGTCTGGCTGGCCAGCAGCTCGGTGGCGCGCGGGTTGCTGGTGCCGGCCGGCAGGATGGAGAGGGTGTCGACGTTGGTGCGCAACATCACGTCGGCCAGGTCGAGCTTGTCGTCGAGCAGGATATCCATCAGGCCGCGCTGGGCCGGCAGGCCGAGCGTGCGCAGCACCGAGGGACGGGCGACGTCGGCGTCGACCAGCAGCACGGTGTGGTCGAGCTCCATCGCGATGCTCATCGCCAGGTTGATCGCGCAATAGGTCTTGCCTTCGCCCGGCAGCGAGCTGGTCATCATGATCAGGTTGCCCGGCTTGTCGCCCGGCGCCCGTTCGGCGAAGGCGCGCTTGATCAGCGGACGCTTGATGATGCGGAAGTCTTCGACCAGCAGGGTGCGGCCGCCGGCGGCGGTGACCATGCCCATGTCGCGCATGCGCGCCAGGTCGAGCTCGACTTTCTTGGTGCTTTGCTTGCGTGCCGAGGGAGCGGCCTCGGCCGCAGCTGGTGGAGCCGCTTCCAGCGCGCGCGCGGGCTGCGCCTCGGCATGCGCGGCGGCGGGAGACACCGGCGCTGGCTGTCCCTCCTTGTTCTGGTCCATCCGGCTGGCGGCTTTTTCGATAATGCTCACGTTCGCTCCTTATGATCTTCGCGTTACAGCGAAGGTCGAATCAATATCGCTGCCATCACGCCGCCATAGGCGCCGAATAGCACGAACACGGCCGCGCCAAGTGCATACAACCTGCGCTTGCGCTTCACCTTCTGGTCATTGGTCCAGTTCATGCTGATGCTGCCGAGGATAGGCACGCCGGTCACGTCGCGCAGCGCCGCCTGGCTCAGGAAGGTCGGACGCACTTGGCTCATCAGCAGCGCCACCACCAGGCCGGCCAACAAGGCGCCGATAAAGACCATGGAGAACAGGCGCGGGCGGTTCGGGCCTGCCGGGCTCAAGGGCACGGTGGGCGGATCGATCACGCGGAAGGTCAGCATGTCGGTGGCCGAGCTCAGGTCGCCGGACAATTTGGCCGCTTCGCGGCGTTCGACCAGTTTCTGGTAGTTGTCCTTGTTGACCTGATAGTCGCGGTTCAGCTGCGAGAGCTGGGCTTCGACCTCGGGCGCGGCGGTGCTTTGCGAGCGCATGCGCGACAGGCGCAAGGCGTATTCGTCGACCCGCGCCTTCAAGGAGGCCACGCGCGCTTCGGCGACCGACAGCGCCACATTCATTTGCTGCAGCATCGGGCTGTAATTGGCACCCGGATCGAGGCGACGTTTCTTTTTCTTGGCTTCGTCTTTCTTGCGCGTTTCGAGCTGATCGAGCAGGCGCTTGGCGGCGACGATGTCGGGATGCTCTTCGGTGTACTGCATGCGCAGGGTGTCGAGCTGCTTGACCAGGCCCTGGATGCGCGACTCGAGTTCGGGATTGACGTCGGCCGGATCGGCCGTGTCGGTGCTGGTGACCGGAGCCGGATCCTCGCCGGCGATCTGGCGCTTGATGGCGTTGCGGCCCTGCTCGGCTTCGAGCAGCTCGAGTTTGGCCTGGTTCAGCGCGTCGCTCAATTCAACCATCTTGCTGCTATAGTCGCCGCCCTGGCGCGGCAACAGGCCCATGTTGCGGATCTTGAAGTCCTTCATCGCGCTTTCGGCGGAGGCCAGCTTTTCTTCGTAGCTCTTGATCTGGTCGTCGATGAACTGGACCGCTTTTTCCGAGTCCTGCTTCTTGCCGCCGAAGCTGCCTTCGACGAAGATGGTCAGCAGCGACTGCACCACGTCCTTGCCCAGCTTGGGGTTGGGGTTGTTGTAGGTGATGGTATAGATGTCGTCGCGCTCGGTGCCCAGGATCTTGATCTGCGCCATCAAGTCATCGACCATCTTTTCCTGGTCCTTGGCGTTGTTCGTCTTGACGTCGAGGTCCACCATGCGCATCACGCGCTCGACATTCGGGCGGCTGATCAGGGTGCGGCGCATGAACACCACTTGCTGCTCGAGGTTGGGCAGGGTGGTCATGCCCGACAGCAGCGGCTTGAGGATACTCTGGGTATCCACGTAGACCCGGGCCGAGGCCTGGTAATCGTTGGGCAGGAAATAGACGACGGTCCAGCCGATGATCGCCACGATCCATGAAATGACCACCGCGTACCAGCGGTACTTCCCGATCGCCTTGAGGAAGGTCAATATTACGGCTGTCAGTTCTGCCATCTCATCAATCTCGCGCTAATGGTGTTACCTGTAGGAGGCGCTCACGTCCTGATCTGATGAACGCAGGGAATATTGCGTATCATCGCTTGTACTGGGAGCAATTGCAATTGCATAATGGAAAAACGGCGTGGGAGGTGCAAGAAAAGCCACGCGCAGCAACAGAATCTCGTACCGGTCTGCATACCGTCATCTTGTCGCTCGTCAGAAAATTGTTTAAATTATATTGACTGTGACGCATCATACAACATTTTTCTTGCCTTCCATACTTAATTTTTTTGCCGGGCCGCTCCCCGCCAAAGATTTTGCACATTGTATTGTTGCTTCGGATAAAAGGCTACCGATAATGCGAAAATTACAAAGCGGAGACGGCGGTGGCCCCGGGCAGCAGTATTCACGCTGTCTTTTTGTCACTATATAAGGCCTGTGCCATTATCAAATAGAAAAGCAGGCCGAGGCGGGGGAAGTCGAACAGGCTGTCGACCAGGCTCAGGGCGAAGAAGGCGGCCAGCGCCGCCGCCAGCGCCGGGACCCCGGGCCGGCGCGCGCGCAAGCCCTGCACGATGGCGGCCGCGGCGCAGGCGCACAGCGCGCCGAACGCCAGCACGCCGAGCGCGCCCTGCTCGAAGAGCAGTTGCAGCCAGCTGTTTTCGAGATGCCAGGGCAGGTGGTTGTCGCCGCTGAAGAACCAGTGGTCCATGCCGGCGCCGAAGTCGCCGTTGCGCAGCAGCTCGCGGCCATCGTCGGCGCGCAGCGAGAAGCGGCCGGCGTCGACCGTGCCGCTGTCGCCGGTGTTGAACACGGCCAGCTTGAGCGGCCGCGGCGCGCGGCCGGGCGCCTGGCCCAGGGTGCCGCTGTCGAACTCGCCCGCGAACGCGCGCCACTGGCCGCCGGTGTCGCCGACGTGGAAGGTTTGCCATTGGCAGCGCGCCGAATACAGCATCCATTTTTCGCACAAGGGCAGCGCCAGTTCGGCCTCCTTGTCCGCGCTGCGGGCGCGGAAGCGCAGGACGTAGCGGCGGCGCGGCGCGAGCCGGACCATCTGCTCGACATATAAGGGAGCGCCGCCGGCCAGCACCAGGTAGGGCTGGCCGGCCTCGCTGTCGAGCGCGCTGAAGGCCGGGTGGATGCCCTCGCCGCTGCCGATGAAATAGCTGCGCGGGTAGCTGCCGATGCCGAGGCCGAATACCACGGTGGCCGGGCTGTCGTCCATCATGTACAAGGCGTCGAGCCAGTGGGCGGCGCGCACCTTCAGGTCGCGCTCGCTGTCGGCGTAGCGGCGCCGCATCGCATCGCCTTGCAGCACGGTCCAGGCCAGCACCGCCAGCAGCGCGAACAGCAGCAGCGCGCGCGCCAGCTGGCGGCCGGGCAGGGCCGTGCGGCCGCGCGCCCACAGGCCGAAGGCGAGCACTGCCATGCCGAGTCCGGCCGCGACGTAGCCGGCGCGCGCATACGTCACCGCCAGGCCGTAAGCGGCCAGCGCGAACACCAGCGCGCCGGCCAGCCGCCGCCCGGCGCCGCGCGCGCTCAAGGTCCACCAGGCGACGAACGGCAGGGTCATCGCGAAATAGGCCTCGATGCAGGCGCCGCCGACATGCATCGCCGAAAACATGCCGACCACGCGGTAGCGGTCGGCGAAATTGAACAGGCCTGGGAAGGCGGCGCGTTCCCACACCACCGCCAGCGCGGCGCCGAGCGCGCCCAGCAGCATGCCGAGGGCGAACCGGCGTTGTGTGTTTGCAACGTCACGCTGCAATTCCTCGCGCAGCAGCGGCCACAGCAGCCAGGCCCAGGCCAGGCCCTTGGCCATTCGCAGGCCGTTGTAGGGACTGTAGTAATGGCTGAAGCCGTTCAAGCCCGGTGGCGGGAAGGGCCAGGCGCCGATCGCCGCCGACACCAGGGTCGACAACACCAGCAGCAGGAGCGCGGTGCCGGTGGCGGGGCTGATCGCCGGCGCCGCCGGCCGCGCCACGCGCCAACCGCGCACCGCCACCGTGGCTGCCAGCAGGCAGTCGAATTCGTCGAAGTAAAAGCGCCCGGTCCAGGGCGCGAGGTCGAGCAGCGGCAGCGCGGCCGGCACCAGCACCAGCCAGGCCTGCGGCCAGCGCCATAGCAGCAGGCCGACCAACAGCGCGGCGCCCAGCAGCCAGGCGCCGCCCAGCGGATAGCTCCAGGCCGCGGCCAGCACGGCGCCGGCGCACAGCAGGCTGGCGGCCTGGCCGGCGCGTTGCGGGGGATGGGCGGGATCGCCGGTCATTGGTCGCTCGGTTGGGTTGGCGGGCAGCACGCAAAATCTGGTATCGTTGTCGCGCTTGCAGTTTTTACATTTTTGCCGGACGCCCGGATTCTAACGCGATTCGGCGTCCTTCCATCCACCCACCGCCGAACTTCCATGTCCATTGCCGCCCGCTTCCGCTTCTTGTTCCTGTTGATTGCCTGCGGGCTGCCGTGCGCGGCCGCCGGGGCGAGCGAACTGAGCCGCACGATCGGCACGCTCAAGGGCTCGATCGTCGGGGTCGGCAGCCTGCTGCGGGTGCGCAATCCGCCGATCACCTTCCGCGGCACCGGCTTCGTCGTGGGCGACGGCTTGAGCGTGATCACCAACGCCCACGTGGTGCCCGAGCTGCTCGACACCGAGAACAAGGAAACCCTGGGTATAGTGATCGGCAAGGGTGACAACAACATCGAGTTTCGCAGCGCGGTGCTGGTGGCGATCGACAAGGAGCACGACCTGGCCCACCTGCGCCTGAGCGGCACGCCGCTGCCGGCCCTGACCCTGGGCGAGGCCTCCAGCGCGGCCGAGGGCCAGGCGCTGGCCTTCACCGGCTTCCCGCTGGGGATGGTGCTGGGGCTGCATCCGGCCACCCACCGCGCCACGCTGGCGGCGATCACGCCGATCGTGATGCCCTCGCTCAGTTCGCGCATCCTCGATGCGCGCGCGATCACCCAGCTGCAGCGCACGCCGTTCGCGATCTTCCAGCTCGACGGCACCGCCTATCCCGGCAACAGCGGCAGCCCGGTCTACGATCCCGAGACCGGGGTGGTGCTGGGCGTGATCAATATGGTGCTGGTCAAAGGCCTCAAGGAGACCGCGATCACCAACCCCAGCGGCATCGCCTATGCGGTGCCGGTCAATTATGTACGTGACTTATTGCAACGAAAATCGCCGTAAAGAAAATATTTCTCCAGCTTCAGGTTGGGTTGACGATGGTCTATGGTATAAAATACGAACAGGCAAAAAATAGTTAAATTACAATTGTTCGATAACAAAACTTGTGCTTCCAAACAACAGACGCGTAGCCGCATGCAGCTGCCAGTCGCATAGGGGATCTTCACGTGAATACTCTGCAAATGAATACCATGAAATGGCCGGCTATGGCGGTCGCTGCGTTGCTGGCCCTCGCGCTGGGCGGCTGCGCCAGCACCAAGGGCGGCGCCGGCGACCAGTCGCAAGTGGCGACACCCGACTACCTGATCGGCCCTGGCGACAGCGTCAATATCATTGTCTGGCGCAATCCGGAAGTGTCGATGTCGGTGCCGGTGCGGCCGGACGGCAAGATCACCACCCCGCTGGTGGAAGACCTGCCGGCCAGTGGCAAGACCTCGACCCAGCTGGCGCGCGATATCGAAAAGGCGCTGGCCAAGTTCATCCAGCAGCCGGTGGTGACCGTGATCGTGACCGGCTTCGTCGGCACTTACGGCGAGCAGATCCGCGTGATCGGCCAGGCCGCGAAGCCGCAAGCGCTGCCATACCGCAGCGACATGTCGCTGATGGATGTGCTGATCGCGGTCGGCGGCGTGACCGAATTCGCCTCCGGCAACAGCGCCAGCATCATCCGCACAGTGGACGGCAAGCAACAGAAACTGCCGGTGCGCCTGAACGACCTGATCAAGCAAGGCGATATCTCGGCGAACGTGAACATGCGTCCGGGCGACGTGCTGGTGATTCCGGAAAGCTTCTTCTGAGATAAGGCGCGTGCAGGGGAGTCGCTGTCGATAATTCTTACAGATCGGCGGCAACTCCGGACGCCGGCCGCGCAGCGAAGTGACTGCATTTTATAAGCTGTTGATTTACAAAAGATAATTACAGGGGTGTTCCCAATGGAACGGAATTTGCTTATTGTTTAATATGAGATTTCTTACTGTTCCAAGTGGGATACGGATTTTTTAGAGGATGCGGGCATGGCAAATACAGAACAACAACAAGGAACGGCGGGCGCAGCTCCCGGATCCGAGCAAGTTGCTGCCGGGCTGAGCGCCAAGGGCGCGTCGCGCCGCCGCTTCGCCAGGGCCGGCGCCGGCGCCTCGGGCGTGATCCTGACCCTGACCAGCCAGCCGGGCATGGCCTCGCTGGTGTGCGCCTCGCCGTCGGGCTCCCTGTCGGGCACGTACGCCAGCCACCACAACATATCGGAAAGATGCAACGGCGTCTCGCCGGGCTACTGGAAGACCCACCACGAAGAGTGGCCGGGAGGCACCACGTTCGGCAACAGTCTGTTCAAATCGACCTTCCCGTGCACCTCCTCGACCGCCAAACTCAAGGTGTACAGCTGCTTCGACGTGGTCGATCCGGACAAGGTCACCAATGGCGACGACCCCAACAACGTAGCGATGCACATCATGGCGACCCTGCTCAATGTGCGTACGGCCCGCATCACCTTCCTGACCGAGTTGCAGGTCAAGGCGATCTGGCATGCGTACGCGGCGACCGGCACCTACACGCCGAGCGCCGGCGTGACCTGGAACGGCGCCCAGATCGTCACTTACCTGACCTCCACGATGGGCTAAGCGGTTCGTGAACGCGCGCCCGTCTTCCCATGTGTTCCGGGGCGCGCCCGCATGTGGCGCCTGACGCCCGGCCAGGCCCTGGCCTGCCGCGAATGGCAGGGCGAGTACGTGCTCTACAACGACCTGTCGGGCGACACCCATCTATTGGCCGAAGACGCCGTGCTGCTGCTGCTGGCCGTGCAGCGCATGCCGCAAGACGCCGCCGCGCTTGCCGCCAACTTGAATGCGGATTATCCTGAGGCCAATTTGAGCGCCGACGAGGTCGCTGTGCTGCTGGCCCAACTGCAATCCCTGTCCCTGGTAGAACACGAGGCATGCTGACCGTTTCCGCGCTTTCCCGTCCCGAACTCGGCAGACGGCTGGCGCATGGCGGCATTTTGCTGCGCACCGGCAGTTTCGTCACCAGCGTGATCAGCCCGATTCCCCATCTGGCCGACGGCATTGCGTTGCTGTATGCCGACTATCCGCTGGCCGAGCCGGGCGGCTTCGCCGATTTCCACCTGCATTTCGAACAGGGCGCCGGCCTGCGGCGCTGGTTCCGGCCGCAGGTCCATTTCAACTACGACGGCCTCGCGCCCTTCGATCCCTTGCCGGTCGACCAGGTGTTCCCGATGTTCGAGTGGACCATGAACTGGTGCGTTTCGAGCCGCGCCCACCGCTACCTGCTGATCCACGCCGCGGTGGTGGAAAAGGATAGCGTCGCGGTGGTCCTGCCGGCGCCGCCCGGCTCGGGCAAGAGTACCTTGTGCGCCGCGCTGGTGTGCAGCGGCTGGCGCCTGCTGTCCGATGAACTCGCCCTGGTGCGGCTGGGCAGCGGCGAGCTGGTGCCGCTGCCGCGCCCGGTCAGCCTGAAGAATGCCTCGATCGGCGTACTGCGCGGCTTCGCGCCGCAGGCCGTGTTCAGCCGGGAAGTGGCCGACACCGTGAAAGGCACGATCGCCCACATGAAGCCGCCGGCCGACAGCATCGCGCGCGCCGCCGAGCCCGCGCGCCCGGCTTACATCGTGTTTCCCAAATACGAGGCCGGCGCCGCGCCGCGCCTGGCGCCGATCGCGCCGGCGCGCGCCTTCATGCGCGTGGCCGAGAACGCCTTCAATTACAGCGTGCTGGGCGCCGAGGGTTTCCACGCGCTGGCCGGCCTGATCGAGGCCAGCCAATGTTTCGATTTTTCTTATAGCAAGCTCGACGACGCGATCGCGCAGTTCGCCGCCCTGGCGCGGCGCGCACCATGAGCGCCGCGCCGCTGATCCTGCAAGCCTTTCGCGAACCCGGCCGCATCGACCGCTTCAGCCTGGCCGACTGGACGCTGCTGCTGCGCCAGGCCGCGATCGCCAACCTGACCGCCTGCCTGTATTACCTGGCCGAAGAGCACGCGATGCTCGAGCGCATCCCGGCCGAGGCGCGCGAACACCTCGACTGGTCGCGCGCGCTGGGTGAGCGCCACGCCCAGGCGGTGCGCTTCGAAATCCGCGAGATCGGCCGCGCGCTGGCCGACACCGGGGTGCCGCTGGTGTTCCTCAAGGGCGCGGCGTATGCGCTGGCGCAGCTGCCGCCGGCGCGCGGCCGGCTGTTTTCCGACATCGACATCCTGGTGCCGAAAGAGCGCCTGGGCGAGGTCGAATCGGCGCTGATGCTGCATGGCTGGGCCGGCAACCACCTCGACGAGTACGACCAGCGCTACTACCGCGAGTGGATGCATGAAATCCCGCCGATGCAGCACATGCGGCGCCAGAGCCTGATCGACGTGCATCACGCGATCCTGCCGGAAACGTCGGCCGCGCGCCCCGACCCCGCCAGGTTGCGCGCGGCGGCCACCCCGGTCGAGGGCGCCGGCGGCGCCGCCGTGTTCGCGCCCGAGGACATGGTGTTGCACAGCGCGGTCCACCTGTTTTATGACGGCGAGCTGGACCACGGCCTGCGTGACCTGCTTGACATCCATCGCCTGCTGCTGCGCTTCGGCGCCGCGCCCGGATTCTGGGACCGCCTGCCGCGCCGCGCCGCCGAGCTCGAGCTGGGCCGGCCGCTGTTCTATGCCCTGCGCTACGCGCGCGAGCTGCTGCACACGCCGGTGCCGGCCGCCGCCCTGGCCGCCGCACATGCCGGCGCGCCAAATCCGCTGCTGCTGGCGCTGATGGACCAGCTGTTCCGGCGCGCCCTGCTGCCGACCCACGCCAGCTGCGCCGACCGGTTTACCGGCAGCGCGCGCTTGCTGCTCTATATCCGCGCCAACTGGCTGCGCATGCCGCCGCTGCTGCTGGCGCGCCACCTGTTCCACAAGGCCTTCATCACGCCGCGCGACAAGCAGCGCGCCGAGACCGACAAGCCGTTCTGATGTGCAATCATCTGGCGTCGGGCACGCGCTTGACATACCATTAAGCAACTTCACTCGCTTTCGCAGGCCATGACGACAGACAATCAAATCGCAGCGCTGGCCGCATGGCGCGACCTGCTGGGCGCGACCCGGGTACTCGACGCCGGACAGGCCGAGCTGCACTATGGGGCCGATACCAACGGCATCACCCGGTCGCTGCTGGGGGCGCTGTGCCTGGACGAGGAGAGCAAGGCGGCCTTGCCCGAGCTCATGCGCATCGCGCAACGTTTCGGGGTGCCGGTCTACCCGATCAGCACCGGGCATAACTGGGGCTATGGCACGGCGATGCCGGTGCGCAAGGACTGTGTGATCCTCGATCTGTCCGGCATGTGCAAGATCCTGCATCTGGACCCCGAGTTGGGCGTGGTGACGCTCGAGCCGGGCGTGACCCAGGGTCAGCTGGCGGCCTATCTCGAGCGCGAGGGCCTGCCTTTCATGGTACCGACCACCGGTGGCGGCGAAAGCTGCAGCCTGCTCGGGAATGCGCTCGAGCGCGGCTACGGCGTGACCCCGCATACCGACCATTTCGCCGCTGTGACCGATCTCGAGGCCGTGCTGGCCGATGGCAGCCGCTACCGCACAGCGCTGCGCGAGGCCGGCGGCGAGGAGCTGGCGCGGCTGTTCAAGAACGGCATTGGCCCGTATTCGGCCGGCTTGTTCACCCAGAGCGGCTTCGGCATCGTTACGCGCATGAGCATCATCCTGGCGCGCCGCCCCGAGTGCGTGAAGGTCTGCCTGTTCAGCCTGAAGGACGATGCGCTGCTCGAACCGGCGATCGAACGCATCCGCTCGATCCTCGGCAAATTGCCCGGCACGGTGGGCGGGATCAACCTGATGAACCGGCACCGGGTGCTCGCGATGTCGGCCCCCTATCCGGCCGACCGGGTCGGGTCCGATGGACTGATCCCGCAAGCAGTCATCGACGAGATGGGCAGGCAGTACCAGATTTTACCGTGGACCGGTTTCGCCACTCTGTACGGCACGCCGCGCATGGTCAAGGCCGCGCAGCGCGAGATCCGCGCCACGCTGGCCGGGGTCGCGAGCCGCCTGCTGTTCCTGAGCCCGAATGGAGCGCGCAACTTGGCAAAGGCGGCCGCGCTGCTGCCCGGCGCGGCGGGCCGGCGCCTGGCCAGCACCGCCGGCACCCTTGCCAAGTCGCTCGACCTGATCGCCGGACGGCCCAACGCGACCGCGCTGCCGCTGGCCTACTGGCGTAATCCGCGCCCGCCCCAGCACGACACCCTCGATCCGGCACGCGACGGCTGCGGCCTGATCTGGTACGCGCCGCTGGTGCCGATGCGCCCCACCACCGCGCGCGCCTACGCCAAGCTGGTCGCCAGCATCACCAGCCAGTACGGGATCGAGCCGCTGATCACCTTCACCTCGATCAGCGACCGGCTGTTCGACAGCACGGTGCCGCTGATTTTCGACCGCGCCGATCCCGAGGCCGCCGCCGCCGCGGCGACCTGCTACCGCAAATTGTTCGACGCCGGGCGCGAGCTGGGCGTGTTTCCTTACCGCGTGGGGGTGGCCAGCATGGATGCGCTGGCCGCCCTGCAATCGGATTCGCTGGCCTTCCACGCCCGCTTGCGTCAAGGACTGGACCCCGACAATCTGATCGCGCCCGGACGTTACCAGTAGCGCGCGCCGACTGTCGGGTTTCTTTACATCGCAATCTGACGGGCAGCGCCGAAATTTGTTTATCACAGCATAAATTGATAAAAATCAATAGCTTAGAAAAAGCGGGAATTTCTGGCACGACGCTTGCTTATGTTGTTGCGTGGCGATCGATATCCGGTCTCTTTGATTGTGCATCAACATACAAGAGGAGCTATTATGAAATTCATCAAGAAAATTGCGCTGGGCGCGGCGATGGCACTGACGGTCGCAACCTCCGCGTTGGCCAGCCCGGTTAATGTCGGCGGCGTGGTGTGGGACCCGGATTCTCCACTCGACTTCAGCTCGGCATCCGTGTCGATGCGTCAACTGATCGCTGCCGACGGCAGCCTGTCCGGTTTCGGCATCATCTCGACCATCAATGCCAACCCCCAGTCGGTGTTTTGTCCAGGTTGCCAGCTGACCTTCACGTTCAGTGGTTATACTCCGATCGGCACCGCAACCCTGCCAACGTCGCCAGGCCAGGTCATCAACTACACCGGCGGCGTGGTCACGGTGTATGTCAACCACGACAACTCGACATTTGTCAGTGAGACCGATGCAAGCACCTATATCGCCAGCCAGTTTGGTTTTGGCCAAACGTTCCTGGTCCTGGATGGTCACCAGATCGGCACCAGTCTCACCACCTTCATCGGTACCGTGAATGGCCTGACCCAGATTTCCGGTTTGACCGGTATCGGCGTGCTTGACGTCGTGGGCGGCATCGCGGCCAGTAATTTCGATACCAACACCACGGACGACGGCTCCGACCTGGGGTTCAGCGCCAGCTTCACTCACCTGCTGTCGCCGGATGCCCGCGATGCTGTCGGTACCGGTAACTTCGACGGCAACACGATTCCTGAACCTGCTTCGCTGGCCCTGTTCGGCTTGGCCCTGCTGGGTGTGGGCGCCGTTCGCCGCCGCAAGGCATAAACCAAGACGCGGAGTTCGCTCCGTTCCTTGAGCAAGACCACCATGCCGCCAGACGCAGACTCTGGCGGCATGGTGCGTTTACGGGCAGGCAGCGGCGAACGATGAGAATCCGGCCGCGCGCAGCGGGAGAACCGCGCCTGGTTGTCCAGTCCCATCCGGTCATACACACGCTTGACGAACAGTTCTGGCCACCGGTGCTGCCAGGCGACGATGGTCTCGCCTTCGGCCTTAGGAATGACGTCTTCCCGGCGCGCCATGCCTTCCCGCTTGAGCAGCCGGGCAATGCCGGGAACGCGGCAGGTCCGGATTGATGTACTGGCGCGCGATGTAGAGCAAGTCATCGAGCGGCACAGGTACAGCGACTGGCGCAGAGACGGCACGATGGCTTCCTGGGTCGCGCTCGGCGTGTTGTGCAGGGTGTGCTCGATGCGCCGATCTTGAACGTTGTCGCGTTTGAGACACTTGGCAGCTGCCGTGCGCGAGATATTGAAGGCCTTGGCGGCCTCTCGGTCAGATTCTAAACACCTAGTCGAGCACGCGCAGCCGGTTCAGGATGCCTTGTTCTTCACGCGGCGAAAAGAAGTAGGGGTAGAGCGAGCGCTCCACGCCCGGGTGGCTGCTGGTACCGCCCAGGCGTTCGATCTGCGATTGCACGTAGTCGAGGCTGGTCCACAGCAGATAGGCCGGCGCGTCGACGCGTGGATTGGTCCGGAGATCGCCAAGGCGCTTGAAGCCGAGCATGGTTTCGTAGAAGCGCCGGTGGCGCGGGTTCACCTCGATGAACACATCGGTGCAGCCATGCAGGTGGCGGCCGTAAATGAACAGCAGGTGGAACAGCGAGGCCAGCGCGACTTTGGAACTGGCGGTGGGATCGAAGGCCAGCTTGGTGATCTCGCAGACCTTGGCGCCGCGTTCACGGAAGGCGTCGATTTCTTCCTTGAAGATCTCGTCCGCCAGGATCCCGATCGGCGAGTCGATACCGAGCGTGACCGTGCCTTTCACCATTCCTTTGTCTGCGGCGGACAAGGTGATGCGGTTAGGATTGTCCTCGATTTTGTGGGTGCCGGCATAGCCGCGCCACGCGTACATTTTGTTGATCAGGAGACTGGCGGCGCTGCGGCCCTGCTCCGAATCTGCAACGCGTATTCCAAAACTGGTCTGATTAATGGCGATTTCCGTGAGGTTGTCGTGATGCGCCGCCTCTTTGTCGTCGAGCGCGCTATCGTTGGATTCTGAATTGAAGCCCGCCATGTTCGGCTGGCCAACGGTTGCGACCATATTATATGCTCCTCGTCACCAAGCGCTGTTTCGATTGCAAAAATTGCAACAATAGTAGTGTCCCGACGCGCGGCCGGAGGACTGGAAGTGGCGCGCGCGGTGGCCCGCTGCCACCACGGCTAAGCGCCCTAGTCTTATTGTAGTTGCTTGCGCAGTACGCGTGCATCCTCAATTTGGGGGAAGGTCGTGCCCTTGGCTAGCACCTGATCGAGTTCCTTGCGCGCGCCGGCGGTGTCGCCCGATTTGTGCAGGCCGGCGGCCAGATGGTAGCGGATGTCGGACGCGTTCGGCGCCAGCGCCACGGCTTTTTGCAGCAAGGGCAAGCCGCGGCTGGTATTCCCCTGTTCAACCAGCACCCAGCCCAAGGTATCCATCACGGCCGGATTGTCGCCGGCCAACTGGTAGGCTTGCTCGGCCGTTTGCAGCGCACGCGGCTCTTTGGCCTCCTGGTAGGCCCACGCCAGGTTGTTCAGCGCCAGTACGTTGGTCGGATTTTGCTTGAGGACCGCTTGCAGTTGATCGATAGCCAACTGGTACTGCTTCTTGCTGATATAGATCTCGCCCAGATACATGCCGACCTGCTGGTTGGCAGGATGCGCCTGCTGCCATTGCGCGAGGCGCGCCTCGGCTTGCTGCTGCTTGCCGCTGCCGGCCAGGATGCTGTGAATCCTGATGATCAGGGTCGCGCTCTTGTTGAGCGCATAGGCTTTTTCGAAAGCTTGCAGCGCCGGCTCGGGTTTCTTTTGCAGCAGCAGGACATCGCCTTCGAGTTGCAAACCGACGGCCTCGCGGCCCGCCTGTTTTTGGATCTGGCGCGCCATCGCCAGCGCCTGCTCCCATTTGCCGCTGCGCGCGGCCAATTCGACACTCGCGTTCTGGGCCGGCAAGTAGTCGGGCTGCAGGGCCAGCGCCTTCTTCAGGCTCTCGGCCGCCCCCGTTTCGTTGCTCATCATCATTTGGGTGGACGCCAGGCGGAACTGGGCCGGGGCCGACTTCGGCACCACATTGACCAGCTTGCTGTAAGTCTCGAGCGCCGCGCCGGCATCGCCATTCTGCAACTGGGCTTGTCCCAGCAGGTCGAGCAAGTCCGGGTTGGCGCCGTTGGCGGTTTGGTATTTGCGCGCCAGCGTCAGCGCCTTTTGCTTCTGCCCGACGCGCAGGTACTGGGAGGCCAGCCGGATGGCGGGCTCGACCGCATCGGGATTCTCGTTGTTGGCGCGCTCCAGCCAGCCGGTGGCTTCGTCGATGTGCTGCTGCAACAGCGCCAAATCGGCCAGCGCATTCAGCGCGCCGACATTCTTCTTGTCCTTCTCCAATAGCGCGACGAAGCGCTGCTTGGCCGCGTCCGGCTTTTTCTCACGCAGGTCGAGCTTGGCCAGATTGATCACCGATGGCGTGAAGGTCGGTTGCAGCGCCAGCGCCTTTTCGAAACTGGCGCGCGCGTTCGCCATATCATCCTTGCTCAGGTAGACGCCGCCCTTGAGGTCTTGTATGGCCGGGTCGGCCGGCTGGGTCTTTTCGAGCGCGGTGACGGCGGCCAGCGCCTTGTCGTAGTGCTTGAGCCGCATCTCGGTCAGCACCAGCGCGTAGCCTGCCTTGGGCGACTTGGTGTCGAGCGTGGTGGCCAGTTCGAGTTCGGTGACTGCCGCCCCGCCGTCCCCTTGGGCCAGCTTGCTCAGGCCCAGCGCGGTGTGGACCGCGGCCGCTTTCGGCGCCAGCGCGGCGGCCTTTTCGAAGTAGGAAGTCGCGGTCTTGAAGTCGCTCACACCCATGTAGGCTTCGCCCGCGATCGCCAGCAATTCCGGATCTTGGGCCGGGGCGGCCAGCGCTGGCTGCAGCGCCGCGATCGCGTCGCCCGGGCGCCGCGCCTTGAGCAGGGCGGAGGCCAGCATCTTGCGCGCCCGCACGTTGTCGGGATTGGCCGCCAAGTACTTGCGCAGGTGTTGTTCGGCCTGCTCGTTGTTGTTCAGCGCCAGCTCGACCGCGGCGGCCAGCAGGATGCTAGGCATGTGGTCCGGCGCCACCTTCTGGAGTTTCAGCAGCGACTCCTTGGCGACGGCCGGCTTGCCATCGGTGAAGTCGAGCAGCGCCTGGGTGTACAGGACCGCCAGCCCGTTACTGTTGCTTTTGCGGGCGGCGTCGAGTTCGGTTTTCGCCTCGGCCAGCTTGCGCGTGGCGATCAGCAGGTAGGCCTTGTCGAGGTGGGCGGTGCGATGCAGCGGCTGGATCGCCAGCACTTTGTCATAGGCGGCCATGGCCTCGTCGACCTTGCCCTG
>DASRXO010000587.1:0-2198 GCA_035654095.1 Telluria sp. | reverse complement strand
GCGATCAGCCGGCCGAGCCGGAAGATCACGCCGCGTTCGTACTCGCGCAGCACCCGCACCGACATCGAAAACAGCAGCGCCAGCAAAATGATCAGGGTGCCCGCGCCAAACCCCAGGTTGAACAGCATGGCTAGCCTCCTTGCGATTCGATGGGAACGACTTCGAGCAGCGGCCCCTTGCGCGCCACCACCCTGACCTTTTGCGCGCGCCGCAACGGCGCATCGCTGACCACGCGCCAGGTTTCCCCGCGCACATTGGCCCAGCCCTCGCGCGGCGCATCGTCCAGCACTTCGGCGATGCTGCCCACGAGTTGGCCGGCGCCGCTGACCACGACCCGGCGCCGCGTGCGCAGCGCGACGCCGGCGGTGGCCACCACCAGCAGCGCGCACAGCACCGCCACCGTGCCGACCAGCACGCGCGGAATGCCGAAGCCGGGTACCTCGGTGTCGATCAGGATCAGCGCGCCGGTGACGAAGGCGGCCACGCCGCCCAGTCCCAACACGCCGAAACTGGGCATGAAGGCCTCCGCCACGAAGAACGCCATGCCGAGAAAAATCAGCGCGAGGCCGGCGTAGTTGACCGGCAGCAGCTGCAAGCCGTACAAGCCCAGCAGCAGGCACAGCGCGCCGATTACGCCCGGCGCCACCGCGCCCGGGCTCATGAATTCGAACAGCAGGCCGTAGATGCCGATCGTCATCAGGATCAGTGCGATGCTGGGATTGGCGATCACGCTCAGCGCATCGGCGCGCCAGTCGGGCCGCGCGTTGACGATCGCCGCGCCCGCGGTCTGCAGGCGCCGGTCGATGCCGAGCACGTTGACGATGCGGCCATCGGCCAGTGCAGCCAGCGCCGGCACGTCGGGCGCCAGCAGCTCGATGGCCTTGAGCTTCAGCGCTTCCTCGGCCGGCACGCTGAGCGCCTCGCGCACCGCGCGCTCGGCCCACTCGGCATTGCGGCCGCGCATCTGCGCCAGCCCGCGCAGGTAGGCGGCGGCGTCGTTGACTTCCTTGCGGGTCATCGGATCGGCGGCCAGCTTGTCGGGCTCTGGCTTGTCGGCCTCCGGCTTGCGGTCGAGCGGGCCGCGCTCACGCGGCGGGGCCGGCGCGCCGCCCAGCTGGACCGGCGTGGCCGCGCCGAGGTTGGTGCCGGGCGCCATCGCCGCGAGATGGCTGGCGTACACGATGTAGGTACCGGCGCTGGCCGCCCGCGCCCCGCTCGGCGCGACGTAGGCGGCAACCGGCACCGGCGAGCTCAGGATGGCCTTGATCACGGTGCGCATCGAGGTGTCGAGCCCGCCGGGCGTGTCGATCTGCAGCACCACCAGCACGCTGCCGTCCTGGGCCGCGCGAGCGATGCCGCGCGCCACGTAATCGGCGCTGGCGGGGCCGATCGCGCCATCGATGGTGAGCAGGGTCAGGCGCGGCGGCGCGGATGCGGCCGGCAGCCAGCACGCCAGCAACAGCAGCACGATGAACACGCGCAGCAGGCCGGCCAGCGATGCGGGCGGATGGTGGAACATGGCAACTCCGGACGCGGGACCAGCGGTCCCCCTACCGTTTAGAGCAGCGGGCCGGGCTTTGGTTCAGACCAGCAGCGCCGCGCTCATCGATTTGACTTCGTCGGCCGACTCTTGCAGGATGCTCGCGAGGGTCTCGTTGTCGACGATAAAGTCGAGCACCGAATCGTCGTGCTTGGGCATGTCCGGCACCAGCGTGGCCAGCGGCGAAGGCACGGGCGCGAACTGGTTGGCCAGGATCAGGGTGTCGAGCAAGCTGCCGGGCGGCATGCTCAACCAGCCATTGCGCAGGCCGGAAATCGCCTCGGCCACCGATTCCGGGACCGACAGTTTCTTCATCACTTCGCGGCCGACCACGTCCTCGCACAGCTCGGCCCATTTTTCGGGATCTTCGTCGAGCAGGCCGGGGAATTCGTCGGCGCGCGACAGCAGGTAGAAGCCGCCGACCTCGTGCACGATGGCGGCGAACATGGCGGTGTCGGGATTGACGAAGGTGATGCGGCGCGCGATCACCTGCGCCAGCGCCGCCACGTGGGCGGTGTGGGTCCACAACTGCTCGGCCTTGGCGCGGATCGCCGGGTCGACGATGCGCGCGCCGAACTGGCGCACCACCAAGCTGGCGACCAGCGTCTGCAGGCTGCGGTAACCAACCCGCATCACCGCCGCGCGCACATTGGTGAGT
>DASRXO010000586.1:0-2167 GCA_035654095.1 Telluria sp. | reverse complement strand
CAAGGAGCTGCTCGGCTATGCGCCCGACGAATTCGACCCGCAATTCGGCGAGTGGCTGCAGCATGTGCATCCGGACGACGTGGCGCGCTTCCAGGCCGAGCTGAAGGCGAGCCTGCAACCGGGCCGCGAGCCGGCCGCGCCGGCGCCGGCGATGACGATCGAATTCCGGCTGCGCCGCAAGGACGGCGGCTGGGCGTGGGTGCTGGGGCGCGGCATCGTGATCGCGCGCGACGCCCAAGACCGCCCGCTGCGCATGACCGGCACCATCGCCGACATCAGCGCGCGCAAGGAAGCCGAGGAGGCGCGCGTGCGCTCGGTGCTCGAACGCAGCGAGCATGCGGTGCGCCAGGGCGAGCGGCGCCTGCACGAGATCATCCAGATGATGCCGGTCGGGCTGTTCATCAAGGACACCGACGGCCGCATCCTGCTGATGAACAGCGCCTGCGAATCGCTGTGGGGTTTCACCCTGGCCCAGATCGAGAGCGGCGACCCGCGCTACAACTTCGCCCCGGCCCAGCTGGCCGAGTTCCTGCAGCGCGACCAGCAGGCCTTCGCCGGCGGCGTGATGCTCGATTTCGTCGAGACCCTGTACAACGCGCACCTCGGCCGCGAACTGCACCTGCGCACCCTCAAGAAGCCGGTCTACGACGCCGAGGGCCAGCCGTCCTACCTGATCTGCATGAGCGTCGACATCACCGACAGCATCCGCACCGAGCACCAGTTGCGCGAGCTGAACGAGCATCTCGAGGAGCGCGTCCAGCAACGCACCCAGCAGCTCGACATGGCGAAGAAAATGGCCGAGGAAGCCAGCCAGGCCAAGGGCCAGTTCCTGGCCAATATGAGCCACGAGATCCGCACCCCGATGAACGGCGTGATCGGCATGGCTTACCTGGCGCTCAAGACCGACCTCGATGCGCGCCAGCGCGACTATCTCGAAAAAATCCGCTTCGCCGGCGAGCACCTGCTGGGCATCATCGACGACATCCTCGACTTCTCGAAGATCGAGGCCGGCAAGCTGGAGATCGAGCAGACGCAGTTCACGCTCGACCATGTGGTCCAGACCGTGACCACGGTGGTGGCCCCGAAAGCGACGACCAAGGAACTGGCGCTGACGTTCACGCTCGACCCGGCACTGCCGCAGGCGATGCTGGGCGACCCGCTGCGCCTGGGCCAGGTGCTGATCAACTACACCAACAACGCGATCAAGTTCAGCGAGCGCGGCACCATCGCGGTCAAGGTCACGCTGGCCGAGGACCAGCGCGAGCACTGCCTGCTGCGCTTCGAGGTGTGCGACAACGGCATCGGCCTGTCCGCCGCCGAGACGGGCAAGCTGTTCCAGTCGTTCCAGCAGGCCGACACCTCGACCACGCGGGCCCACGGCGGCACCGGGCTGGGGCTGGCGATCTGCAAGCAGCTGGCGCAGCTGATGGGCGGCGAGGTCGGGGTGCGCAGCACGCCCGGCCGCGGCAGCTGTTTCTGGTTCACCGCGCGGGTCGGCAAGCTGGCCGCGCTGCCGCCGGCGCCCGCCGCCGCCGTACCGGCCGAGGGCGCACCGCCGGCCACGCTGCACCCGGAAGAACTCAAGGGCGCGCGCATCCTGCTGGTCGAGGACAATACCTTCAACCAGCAGATCGCGCTCGAGGTGCTGGAGGAAGCCGGCTGCGCGGTGGTGCTGGCGAATAACGGGATCGAGGCGCTCGACCTGCTGCGCAAGGCGCCGTTCGACTGCGTGCTGATGGACGTGCAGATGCCGCTGATGGATGGCCTGGCGGCGACCCGCTCGATCCGCGCCGACGCCGCGCTGGCCGGCCTGCGGGTGCTGGCCATGACCGCCACCGCCACCAGCGAAGACCGCGACCGCTGCATCGCGGCCGGGATGGACGATTTCCTGAGCAAGCCGATCCAGCCGGCCCTGCTGTGCGCCACCGTGGCGCGCTGGCTGCCGCCGCGCCCGGCCGCGGCACCGTATGCGGTGCCGGCCGCCCTGCCCTATGGCGGCTTCCGCGCCCTGGCCGGCGACCCGGCCGTGATCGACTTGAGCGTGCTGGCCAAGCTGCTCAGCTACGACCAGGACAAGGTGCGCCGCTTCGCCTTCAAGTTCCTGCAATCGAGCCAGGACGGCTTCACCGAGATGGATGCGGCGCTCGCGCGCGGCGACGTGGAGCGG
>DASRXO010000585.1:0-2057 GCA_035654095.1 Telluria sp. | reverse complement strand
CAAGCCGGCCGGCACCGCGCCGACCGCGCCCAGGCCCGCGTCCTCGCTGGCCTTGGAATACAGCGCCAGCACCTTGAGGTTGCCGGGCGTGACCGCCATCGGGGGATAGGATTCGCGGAAGCTAATGCTGGCGCTGGTGCCCGGCAGGCTGTGGGCGACGATCGCGCGCATCTTGGCGTGGGCCCGGTCGCGCTGGGCGTTGTCGAGGTAGCGCAGGTCGCCCTTGACCGTGACGGTATTGGCGATCACATTGGTCTTGCCGAAGGCGGTGCCGCGCGCGCCTGCGTCGTCGTAGCTGACGTCGGTGCCGCCCAGGATCACGCCGGGGTTGAAGGTCAGGTCGGGCTCGATCACCTGCTGGCGGAAGCCGTCGAGGATGCGCGCCGCCTCGTACACCGCGCCGTAGCCGGCGGTCTTGCCGAAGATGCTGGCCGAGTGGCCCTGGCGCGCCTTGACTTCGAGGTCGAAGAAGGACGAGGAGCGGCGGCCCACGGTGGCGGTGGCGTGGCCCTCGGCGTCGAGCGAGGTGCCTTCGAAGGACAGCGCCATGTCGCTGCGCTTGGCCAGTTCCACCATGTCGCGGCGCGAGACCGATTTCGGGTTGCCGGCCTCTTCCTCGTCGCCGGTGAACATCACGCTGATGCTGGTGTGCTCGAGCGCGCCCACGCGCTGCAGCGCGCGCAGCGCTTCGATCACGATCACGTCGCCGCCCTTCATGTCGTTCACGCCCTGGCCGCGCACGCGCTCGCCATTGCGTTCCCATTTGCGCACCGGGCTGTCGAGTTCGAACACGGTGTCCATATGGCCGAGCAACAGCAAACGTTTGCCCTGGCTACCCTCGCGCGTCGCCACCAGGGGGCCGGCGCGGTTGACTTCGGGCGGCAGGTCGATCCAGCGCGTGCTGAAGCCGAGCCGGTCGAATTCGGCGCGGAACAGCGTGCCGACTGCGCGCACGCCCGCATGGTTCATGGTGCCGCTGTTGATATTGACGCTGCGCTCGAGCAGCTGGAGCGCCTCGGCCGAATGCGCCTTGACCTCGGCCACGATGCGCTGTTCGGCCGGCGACAGGGCTTCGGCCGCCATCGCCGTGTGGATGTTCGTGTTGACGATCAGCGCCGCCACGGCGCCTGCCAGTCCCGCATACCGATTCATGCCCACCCCGTTCCGTCGCAATAGATGCGGAACTGTACTACGGCTCGGTGCGGGCGGGCAATCAGGCTGCGACGCGGTCGCGCAGCAGGTGTTCGAATTCGGCGGCCGGCAGCGGCCTGCCGAACAGGTAGCCCTGGCCGAAATCGCAGTGCGCATCGGTCAGCAATTGCTGTTGCCTGGGGCTCTCGACGCCCTCGGCGATGACCTTCAGGCCAAGCTTGTGCGCCATCACGATGATCGCTTCGCACAAGGCTACGTTGGCCGGGTCGGACTCGAGGTTGTAGACGAAGGACTGGTCGATCTTGAGGTAGTCGAGATTGAACTTGCGCAGGTAGGACAGCGAGGAATAGCCGGTGCCGAAATCGTCCAGCGCGATCTTGATGCCGGCGCGCTGGAACGCCATCAGCTGCTTGATCACGGCGCTGTTGGAGGTCAGCAGCAGTCCCTCGGTGATCTCGATGCCGACCGCCGGCGGGTGGTCGGCGCGCTCGCCGTCGCCGCAGCATTCGTGCAGCCAGTTGCGGCAGCTCTCGTTGTCGACATGGTAGAACTGGGCCGGCGAGACGTTCACGTTGACCGTCAGCTCGCGGTCGTAGGCGCGCCAGCGGCGGGCCTGGTCGAGCGCTTCGTGGAACACCCAGTTCCCCATCGCCATGATGAGGCCCGTATGTTCGGCGATCGGGATGAATTCCAGCGGGCTGATCGGCCCGCGCTCGGGATGCGGCCAGCGCAGCAGGGCCTCGGCCTTGCAGATGCGGCCGCTGTCCATCTCGACGATCGGCTGGTAGAACACCTGCAGCTGGCGGTCTTCGAGCGCGCGCCGCAGCTCGTTGCTCAGCGCCATGCGCTGCTGGGCGATTTCCTGCATGCCGCTGGTGAAATAGCTGAAGCGGTTGCGGCCGCGG
>DASRXO010000584.1:0-4711 GCA_035654095.1 Telluria sp. | reverse complement strand
GCTGAGCACCACCGCCGGCCGCTATTTCGACCAGGGCGGCAAGACCGGCGACGCCTCGGTCAACGTCGGCCTCGAGCCGGACGAGAAGAGCTTCGTGAACCTCAGCGCCGAGACCAAGTACCACGGCTACAGCGACCGCGGCGGCATCGATCCGCGCGTGGTCAATGCGGCCAACCTGAAATCGATGCCGACCCTGGTCAACATGCCGGGCTACCCCTACGTCAACCACATCTCGGGCGACGCCGCGTATCACCTGGCGATCCTGGCGGCCAATGCCGGCTACCGCCTGGGCGCCGACACCGACCTGTATGCCAACGCGACCTACGGCAAGAAGACCGCCGACGCCTACGAAAACTACCGCACCCCGAACCGCCTGCCGAAGATCTATCCGAACGGTTTCAATCCGCTCGAGACGCTCGACGAAACCGACTTCGGTTTCAGCGCCGGCATCCGCGGCACGGCCGGCGAATGGAACTGGGACCTGTCTAGCACCTACGGCAAGGACCACGACCGGATGGGCGTGGCCAACTCGGCCAACCTGTCGCTGTTCAGCGACACCGGCGCGACCCCGACCAGCTTCCACGCGGGCGACTTCATCGCCTCGCAATGGGCCACCAACCTCGATGTGAACCGCGATTTCAGCGTCGGCTGGAGCACTCCGCTGAGCGTGGCCCTCGGGCTCGAGTACCGGCGCGACACCTACGAGATCGGCGCCGGCGACGCCGGCTCGCGCTACAAGGAAGGCTCGCAATCGTATCCGGGCTTCCTGCTCACCGATGCCAGCAGCCATACGCGCAACGACAAGGCGGTCTATCTCGACCTGGCCGGCTCGCCGATCGAATTCCTCAAGCTCGACGCGGCCGCGCGCTACGAGCGCTTCAGCGACTTCGGCAGCGCGCGGGTCGGCAAGCTGACCGGCCGCTACGACTTTTCGCCGCAGGTGGCGCTGCGCAGCACGGTCAGCAACGGCTTCCGCGCGCCGACCATGGCCGAGGAATTCTATTCGGCCACCAATGTGTCGCCGACCTCGGCCTTCGTGCAGCTGGCGCCGAATTCGCCGGGCGCGGCGCTGGTCGGGGTCAACGGCCTGAAGCCGGAAAAGACCAAGAACTACAGCGTCGGCCTGGTGCTCCATCCGACGCCGAAGATGACGCTGACGGCCGACGCCTACCTCATCGACGTCAACGACCGCATCGTCGGCAGCGGCTCGCTGTTCGGCTCGGGCGGCGCGGTCAACTCGGCGGCGGTGGTGGCGGCGATCAAGGCCAACGGCAACGTGCTCGACCCGACCGTCAGCCAGACCGGCATCAGCATCTTCTCGAACGCGGTCAACACCCGCAACAAGGGTGCCGAAGTGGTGTACACCTACAACAGCAAGTTCGACGACATGGGCCGGGTCGACTGGTCGGTGGCGGCCAACTACAACACGGTCAAGGTCACCAAGATCAACCAGGCGCCGACCCAGTTGCTGCCGCAGGCGCTGCTGAACCAGTCGGCCATCGCCAGCCTCGAGACCTCGTCGCCCAAGATGCGCCTGAACCTGGGCGCGCTGTGGAAGAAAGGCATCTGGACCGTGAACCTGCGCGAGTCGGTGTACGGCCCGTCGTCGGGCTTCACCAGCATCAACGGCAGCACCTATTACGAGAGCCGGATCAAGACCCTGGCCACCACCGACCTCGAACTGTCGGTCAAGGCGGGCAAGGGGATCACGCTGGCGGTCGGGGCCAACAACCTGTTCAACAAATACCCGGACAAGAACAATCCGGACCTGATCGCGGCCCAGACCGCGGCGCTGAACACCGGGGCGGTGACCTTGTATCCGAGCTTCTCGCCGATCGGCATCAATGGCGGTTACTACTACGGCCGCCTGAGCTACGCGTTCTAAGGCCGCGTCGTTGCACGGGCTCGCGCCGGCCGCCGGCGCGAGCCCGCCTGCACACTTGGAAAGCTTGCTGTACGATATACGCCGCAACCCATCCGTGGCCAATCGCCCCCCATCCACTTCCAAGGAAAAACAAGATGAAACCTTTGTTGACGAAGACCGCCCTCGCCGTATTGCTCGCCGCCGGCATCGGCGTGCTGCCCGCCGCGCCCGCGCTGGCCGCCGCGCCGATGGTCAAGACCCAGGCCCCCGGCTACTACCGCATGATGCTGGGTGATTTCGAGGTCACCGCCCTGAGCGACGGCACGGTGGACCTGCCGATGACCGACTTGCTCAAGGGCGAGCCCAAGCCGGTACTCGAAAAAACCTTCGCCGAGGCCTACCTCAAGGTGCCGGTCGAGACCTCGGTCAACGCCTTCCTGATCAATACCGGCAGCAAGCTGATCCTGATCGACAGCGGCGCCGGCAGCCTGTTCGGCCCGACGCTGGGCAAGTTCGTGGCCAACCTCAAGGCGGCCGGCTACCAGCCCGAGCAGATCGATGAAATCTACGTCACCCATATGCACCCCGACCACGTGGGCGGGCTGTCGGTGGACGGCAAGCCGGTGTTCCCGAACGCCGTTCTGCGCGCCCAGAAGCGCGAGTCCGATTACTGGCTGAGCCAGGCGAATATGGACAAGGCGCCGGCCGAGGCCAAGGGTTCGTTCAAGGGCGCGATGGCCTCGGTCAATCCCTACGTCGCGGCCGGCAAGTACAAGCCCTTCGAAGGCGACGTCGAACTGGCGCCGGGCGTGAGCGCGCATGGCGGCAAGGGGCATACGCCGGGCCACACCACCTACGTCGTCAAGAGCCGCGGCCAGACCCTGGTGCTGATCGGCGACCTGATCCACGCCGGCGCGGTGCAGTTCGCGCATCCGGAAGTGGTGATCGGCTTCGACAGCGACAGCAAGGCCGCGGCGGCCGAGCGCAAGCAGGCATTCGACGCGGTGGCCAAGGAAGGCGACCTGATCGGCGCGGCCCACCTGTCCTTCCCCGGCATCGGGCACATCCGGGCCCAGGGCAAGGCCTACCAGTGGCTGCCGGTAAACTACTCGCGTTGATCGCATAAGCGGGCGGCATCCCCGAGGCGCCGGCCGCAAGCACTTCTGCAACCTACCGAAATAAGCGCCGGCCCGATCGGCCTTGCCCTGCATTCTTGCGGCTCAACACTTGGGGTCACGTCTGACATTCGTACATTTCGTTTAGGAATTGTACGAATGTCAGATCTGACCCCAAGCGTTGAAGCGCCAAGCATCCATCGGCTCATTTGCCCCTTGCATAGAATGGCGATACAGCCGAGAGCGACCGCCTGTTCTAAGCCTTGGGGTCACGTCTGACATTCGTACATTTTCCGAACGAAATGTACGAATGTCAGATGTGACCCCATCCGTCTACCGGCGCAAAAAATGATTTACCGCAAGGGAGATCGCGGCGTTGCACTTGAGAATAGTTTCCTTGTTCTTCACAAGGAGGCATCATGTGCTACACACTCAGTTTGGCTGAAACAGACGTGCTCGGAGCAAAGCAATTTGTGAACGCCGCTGGCAATACGGAGTGCGTCGAGTTCGTAAGACAGGTGACAGGCGCGCGCGGAACACCCTTGTGGACGCAGGGAGCGAATGTACTCGATTCGCCGCCTGGCATCATCCGCCGAGGTACTGCCATTGCCACGTTCGACGCTGGCGGCAAATACCCTAAAGACAAGCACGGCAAGCACGCCGCCATTTACCTGAGTCATGACTCGATCGGTATCCGGGTCTTGGACCAGTGGAACAGCCAGGGAAAGGTTCGCGAACGCACGATCTACGCGCGTAGACCGGACTTCCCCCGTAGCGACTGTGCCAAGCACTTTTGCGTCATCGAGTAACGAGGCCAGCATGAGACCTGCACTTGCCGCCTTGTGGCTCAGCCTCGCCATCCCGGGACTCTCCCATGCCGAGCGCGTAACGATCGATTGCCCGCGTACCGTGACGCTTAACGAGACCGTAACCGCCAGTTACCCGGGGTGGGAATCCATGATCGACAAGGGGAACGTCGCCTACGCGCTTGAAACGATGCGCGTCTATTCCGGTCATCCGAGCCGGATGGCGAACCTGATTCCAAGCAAATTGGCCCGCATAAAGGGCCTGCGGATCACCAGTTGGCAGCTGCCGCCGGACGTCGACGGCTACTGGGTCACCTGCGCCTACCAGAACGCGATGACGGTGCTGGTCAAGCCCCTGCCCGCCACCATCCAATCCTGCCGCTTGGCCGAGAAGACCATGCCGTCCGGCGCCCTGGCCGGCATCGATTCATTCATCTGCGAATAAGCCGCGGCCCCCCTTACAGCTTGATGAAATGCTCGCGGTAGTAGCGCAGCTCTTCCACCGATTCGATGATGTCGGCCAGCGCCGTGTGCTTCTGGTGCTTCTTGAAGCCGCCCACGATCTCGGGCTTCCAGCGCTTGCACAACTCTTTCAGCGTCGACACATCGAGGTTGCGATAGTGGAAGAACGCCTCCAGCTTCGGCATCGTGCGCGCCATGAAGCGGCGGTCCTGGCAGATCGTGTTGCCGCACATCGGCGACTTGCCGGTCGGGACGAAGTTCTTCAGGAAGGCAATCAGCGCAGTCTCCGCATCGGCCTCGCTCACGGTCGAGGCCTTGACCCGCTCGATCAGCCCCGAGCGCCCATGGGTGCCCTTGTTCCAGGCATCCATCTTGTCGAGCGTCTCGTTCGACTGGTGGATCGCGAACACCGGCCCCTCGGCCAGGATGTTCAGGTGCATATCGGTGACCACCACCGCCACTTC
>DASRXO010000583.1:0-2535 GCA_035654095.1 Telluria sp. | reverse complement strand
CTCAGTTCGCGCCAGTGCGCTCCATCGGGCGCTTTTCTTTGCGCCACTGCGCGAGGGTCAGTGTTTTGTCGGTCGCGAAGTCTTCGACCAGGATCTCGTCGCCGCGCTCGGCCACCAGGAAGCTCTCCCAGCGGTGTACCGCCTCGCCGCCGTTCTCCACGAAACTGAACTGCCAGTAGTTCACGCCGTCGATGGTCTTCGGCTTCGGATCGTATTCGATCAGCGCGCCGCGCACGGTGCCGCCCGAAGCCTTCTCGAGCTGGCTGGACCAGGCCTTCAGTTCGGGCAGCGCCATCAGCGCGTTCATCGCCTGTTCCTTGGTCCGCGCCGCAGGCGCGGCCTGCGGCGCCGAAGCCGCAGTCGCCGATGCCGGAGCGGCAAGCGGCACGGGTGCCGCCTCGGCCTGCTTCTCGCCGCGGCAGCCGAAGACGGTGGACGTGATCGCGACGATCGCGGCCAGCGCCATGAAGTGTGCTTTTTTCGACGACGGCCTGCGCTTGATCATGCTGGGCACCCTGGTTCGAGATAAGGCCAAATTGGAATGCGGCAATACTAAACTAACTCCGCTGGTTTGGGCAACCATCCCTGCTAGCGCCGCTTTTGCAGCAGGCAGGACAGGTTGGGCGCCAGCAGGCCCGGGCCGACGCCGAGCAGGCCGGCGGCGGCCAGCAGCGGCGCCAGGTGCGCGCGCGGCATGCCCATCGCCCGGCGCGAGCGCGCGAACAAGCCGTGCGCACCGCGGTCGAGGTTGTCGTAGCCGGGGCCGAAGCCGTGCCGCGCCGCCCACGGCCACATGCCGCGCTGCAGGGGCCGCGCGAACAGCGGGTCGGCCCAGCGCGGAATGTAGTTGTTCAGCCACCTATGCGAATGGGCTTCGCGCGGCCACAGGCGGCTGCTGGTGCCGGTGATCAGGATCATGCCGCCCGGCGCCAGCACCCGGTCCAGTTCGCGCTGGACCGCCGCGGTCTCGGCCGGGCTGACGTATTCGAGCACGCTGTTGCAGGCGATCAGGTCGAACCGGCCGTCGTGGTAGGGCAGGGCGCGCGAATCGGGCGTGTGGGTGAAATGGACGTCGTCGCGGCCGTAGCGCTGGGCGTTCAGGCGCGCCAGATGAACCCAGGCTTCGGCGATGTCGGACGCGCTCACGCAGGCGCCCAGATGCGAGAACAGGATCGCCGACGCGCCCACGTTGCAGCCGAATTCGAGCACCTTCAAGCCATCGAGCTCGACCGGCAGCGCCGCCAGGATGTGGCGCAGGTGGTCCCACTCGTAGTCCACGTAGCCGCCGACCCAAGGGTCCGACGGCCGCAGCCCCATCGCCCGCGCCTGGACCTCGAATGCCGTCTGCCCGCGCGGCGAGATGACCGCGGGCCGCTGCTTGTCAGTGATTGCCATGACGCCTCCACGTAAATACATCGACAGCTTACTATAGATACCTCTAGGCAATGCAGTCTTGCGTCGGGATAATGCGCGGGCATTCGCCGGCATTCGATCGACAAGAACTAGGGCTATCCTGGGAATTCAATGACATTGACCATCGCCACCCTGTCCCCCAAGCGCGAGCGCTTGCTGCTGTGGCTGCTCGCTTTCACCCAGTTCACGGTCATCATGGATTTCATGGTGATGATGCCGCTCGCGCCGCAGCTGATGCGCGCGTTCTCGGTCGGCACCAGCGCGGTGTCGGGCGCGGTGTCGGCATATGCCTGGTGCGCCGGCCTGTCCGGCCTGTTCGCCGCCACCTATATCGACCGCTTCGACCGCAAGCGCCTGCTGTTGACGGTGTTCTGCCTGTTCGCGCTGTCCAACCTGGCCTGCGCGCTGGCGCCGACCTTCGAAGTGCTGCTGCTGTCGCGCGCCTTTGCCGGTCTGAGCGGCGGCATCATGGGCTCGATCGTGATGGCCGTGATCGCCGACGTGATCCCGGTCGAGCGGCGCGGCGCCGCCGCCGGCATCGTGATGACCTCGTTCGGCATGGCGGCGGTCGCCGGGGTCCCGACCGGCATCCTGCTGGCCGCCCATTTCAACTGGGCCGCGCCGTTTTATGTGCTGGTGCTGGCCTCGGCCGTGATCTGGGCCGGCGCGTGGATCGTGATGCCGCGCCTCGACGCCCACTTGGCGGCCGAGCCGCGACCGTTCTCAAGCGTGCTGCCCGATCTGCTGGGCTTGTTCGCGGTGGCGCGTCACCGCCGCGCCTTCCTGCTGACCGGCCTGACGATGATGAGCGGGATGATGGTCGTTCCGTTCATCGCGCCTGTGATGGTCGGCAACCTCGGCGTGCAGCCGGTCCAGATGAGCTGGGTGTATTTGTGCGGCGGCTTGGCCACCCTGTTCAGCGCGCGCGCGGTCGGCCGCTGGACCGACCGCATCGGTCCGGCGCGCACCTTCGGCATCGCGGCCTCGAAGTTATCTCGCGCACCTCTACCCTCCGTTACAAAAGTGCTCCCGAGAATTTGCAGGAGATCGCGAAGCAACTTGGCGATCTCCTGCAAATTCTCGGGAGCACTTTTGTAACGGAGGGTAGAGGTGCGCGAGATA
>DASRXO010000582.1:0-6867 GCA_035654095.1 Telluria sp. | reverse complement strand
CCGCGCGATCTTCGTCAGCAGCGTGCGCTATCCCTTTCTCCGGCTGCAGCAGGCCAACCAGGAGCGCGACGCCTCCCAGAAGATGCTGCAATCGGTGATCGACAACGTCCCGGTACGCATCTTTTGGAAAGACCAGGACTTGCGCTACCTGGGCGCCAACCATCTGTTCCTTGACGACGCAGGCGTCGCGGATGTTGCCGAGCTGATCGGCAAGACCGATTTCGACTTGTTCCCCGCCGAGTATGCGCAACGCTATCGGGAGGACGACCGGCGGGTGATCGATTCGGACACGGCAAAGCTGAATTTCGAGGAGCCGATCCAGACCGCGGATGGCACCGATAAATGGCTGCTCACCAGCAAAGTGCCGCTGCGCGGGCTGGGCGGAGAGATCGCCGGCGTGTTGGCGACCTACACCGACATCAGCCTGATCAAGTCGCAGGAAGAGCAGATGCGCCTGTCGGCCAAGGTGTTCGAGAGCAGCAGCGAGGGCATCTACATCACCGACGCCGCCGAGCGCATCCTGTTCGTCAATCCGGCATTCAGCCAGTTGAGCGGATACACGGCCGACGAGGCGGTCGGCAACACGCCGCGGCTGATGCGCTCCGGACGCCACGATGCCGAGTTCTACCGGGCCATGTGGGCGTCGATTCGCAGCACCGGCCAATGGCAGGGCGAGATGTGGAACCGCCGCAAGAACGGGGAAGTCTTTCCCGAATGGCTGTGCATCTCGACGGTGTTCGATGCCGCGGGCGCGGTGACGCATTACGTCGGCGTGTTCTCCGACATTTCCGAGCGCAAGGCGAACGAGCAGCAACTGGCCTTCCTCGCCTACCACGATGCCCTGACCCAGCTGCCCAACCGGCTGCTGGTGCAGGACCGCTTCCACCAGGCCACCACGGCCGCCGCGCGCGCGCATTGCAAGGTCGCGCTGCTGTTCCTGGACCTGGACAACTTCAAGACGGTCAACGACTCGCTCGGCCACGCGGTCGGCGACTTGCTCATCAAGGCGGTCGCCCACCGGCTCGCCGAATGCCTGCGCGACAACGATACCGTGAGCCGCCAGGGCGGCGACGAATTCCTGATCGTGCTGCCTGCGCTGCAGGACCTGGACGCGGTGATGCCGGTCCTGGTCAAGATCATCGCCCGGCTGCAGGAGCCCTTCTACAGCGGCGGGCAGGAGATTTCGACCTCGATCTCGGTCGGCATCGCGATGTACCCGGACGATGGCGAGGACTTCGACACCTTGCTCAAGAAGTCCGACATGGCGATGTACCGGGCCAAGGATGCCGGCCGCAATGCCTACTGTTTCTTCGACGAGCACATGAACGTGGAGGCGGTCGAGAACCTGTCCATGCGCAGCGGGCTGCGGCGGGCCATCGAGCGCAACGAGTTCGTGCTGTATTACCAGCCCCAGATCGACCTGGTCAGCGGCAACATCGTCGGCGCCGAAGCGCTGATCCGCTGGAACCGCCCGGGGCGCGGCATGGTGCCGCCCAGCCACTTCATCCCGGTGGCGGAAGAAAGCGGACTGATCGTGGCGATCGGAAAATGGGTGCTGGGCGAGGCCTGCCGCCAAGCCGCCGCCTGGCGCGACGCCGGTTTGCCGGCGCTGGTCATGGCGGTCAACCTGTCCGCCGTCCAGTTCAAGCGCGGCGACCTCGAGCAGACCGTGATCGCGGTGCTGCAAGAGTCCGGCCTCGACCCGTCGCTGCTGGAACTGGAATTGACGGAGTCGATCCTGATCAAGAACAGCGAGAGCGTACTGTCCACCGTCAAGCGCCTCAAGCTGCTGGGCGTGAAATTGTCGATCGACGACTTCGGCACCGGCTATTCGAGCCTGTCCTACCTGAAACGCTTTGCGGTCGACAAGCTCAAGATCGACCAGTCCTTCATTCGCGACCTGGCGACCGACCCGGAGGATGCCGCCATCGTCCGCGCCATCGTCCAGATGGCGCGCAGCCTCAGCCTGCGCACGATTGCCGAGGGGGTCGAGTACCAGCAGGCCCTGGATGACTTACGGGTGTTCCGCTGCGACGAAGGGCAAGGCCACCTGTTTGCCCGGCCGCTTCCCGCCAATGAATTCGCCAGCTATCTGAGCGGCCACTGGCTGACCACCTCGCCGACGCTGGGCCGTTGACGCACGGCGGGCGGGGGCGCGCCGCGGCCGTCAGCCTGGCGGCGGCGCCTGCGTCAGCAGCTGCTGGGCCAGCCGGAAGCCCTCGACCATCACCCCGAAGGCCTGCTCCTTGGCGGCCGCGTCCGGCACGCGGAGCACATAGGACGGATGGTAGACCGTGACCACCCAGCGCCCGCCATGGTGCAGCGGCTGGCCGATGGTGTCCTTGAGCGTGACATGGCCGGTGCCCAGCACCGCCTTCAGCGCCGTGCTGCCGAGGGCGACGATGACCTCGGGCCGCACCGCCGCCAGCTCCTTGTCGAGCCAGTAGCCGCAGGCCTCGATCTCGCGCTGGGCCGGGGTCTTGTGCATGCGCCGCTTGCCGCGCGGCTCCCACTTGAAATGCTTGACCGCGTTGGTCAGGTAGACGGCGCGGCGGTCGATTCCGGCCTGCTCCAGCGCGCGGTCGAGCAGCTTGCCGGCCGGGCCGACGAAGGGCTGGCCGGCCAGGTCTTCCTGGTCGCCCGGCTGCTCGCCGACCAGCATCAGGCGCGCGCGCTTCGGCCCTGCGCCGCCCACCGGCTGGGTCGCATTGCGCCACAACTCGCAGCGCCGGCATTGGTCGAGCGTGGCGGGCCGCTCGTCCTGCGGCGAGTCGTGGCCGGCCGCGCCACGCGGGGCGCCGTTGCGGACCGCGGCCTGCTGCGCCGCGCCGCGATAATAGGCCACCCAGGGCGCCGCGCCCGCATCGCCCAGGCCCGCCGTGCACGGCACCAGCGGCCCGGTGTCGTGCAGGACCGCGCCGTCCCACAGCACGCTCGCTTCGGGCGTGGCGATCATCCAGCTGACGCGGCCGATGCGGCTGACGAAGTGCCGGGCCAGCTGCGGCAAGACGTCGTGTTGCGGCGTGCACCAGGCCACGAAGCGCGGCGCGCCGGCGCGCTCGGGGCGTTCGCGGAATCGGATTGTGGCATGCATCTCATGCTCCTCGCGGCGCACCGCCGTGACCATGGCGTGCAGGCGTGCCCCATCGCCGTCGGCAACGGACAGCACGCGCCGCTCGCCACGCTGCCAGCGCCAGACGATGCGGTACAGGAAGCCCCAGCGGTCGGGCACGCGGCAACAGGCGGCGCTGTACAACATCCCCATCAGGCTGCGCGGCAGGTGCAGGGGTGGCTGCGCATTCTTGCGCTTGTTCTCGAATTGGCCGCTGCCATTATCGGCGCGCGCGGACTGCGGCGGCGCACTGCTGGACAGCGCGTCGCCGGCGGACCAGTGCACGGCTTGCGGCGCGATATCGCACGCCAGCAGTTCGCGTGCCGCGACCCGCCACGCGGCGAACGAATCCACCTGCAGCAGCTGGCCGTGAGCGCCGCTGCCCCTTGCGCGAGGATTTCCGGGATATGGTTCCATGGCCCAAGCTAAATACTGTTTTTTTATACAGCATATTACACCCCGCTGGGCGCAGTTGCGCAAGAGCTGTCCAGCTGGATTACGCTTGGGGTCACATCGGATTACGCTTGGGGTCACATCTGACATTCGTACATTTCGCAGGCGAAATGTACGAATGTCAGATGTGACCCCATCGTTGGTGCGGCAATGGCGGTGTGATGCGGGGCAACGCGAAGGCTTATGCGGCGGCGGCGAGTTGCTCGGCCTGCGCCAGTTGGGAGGGGGTCATGCGTTCGGCCAGGCGTGCCATGGTCTTGCCGGCGCCGGCCATGCCACCGCGCTCGGCGCGCTGCAGCCAGGTCCAGGCTTCGAGCAGGTCGCGCCTGGCGCCCTGGCCGCTGGCGTGCATCAGGCCGAGGTTGAATTGGGCGCGCGCATGGCCCTGGCGCGCGGCGCACAGGTACCAAAAATGCGCGGCCTCGAAGTCCTGCACCACGCCATGCCCGCAGTCGTGGCGCAGCCCCAGCGCGAACTGCGCGCGCGCGTGGCCCTGTTCGGCCGCCTTCAGATACCAGTCGTAGGCCTGGCGCGCGTCGGTCATGCCGGCGTCGTCGTGATCGAACAGCGCGCCGACCATGAACTGGGCCGCCGCGTAATCCTGCTCCGCCGCGCGCCGGTACCAGGCCATCGCGAGCCGGTAGTCCTGGGCCACGCCCATCCCGTTTTCGTAACGCAGGCCGAGGTCGAACTGGGCCCGCAAATGCCCCTGCTCGGCCGCCTTGCGGTACCAGGCGATCGCCTCCTGCGCATCGGCCGCGACGCCATGGCCATTGTCGATCAGCTGACCCAGATGATACTGAGCGCCGGCGAAGCCCTGCTCGGACGCCTTGCGGTACCACGCCAGCGCCTGCGCGTAGTCCTGCTCGACGCCCTGCCCGTGCTCGTAACGCAGGCCGATGTTGTCCTGCGCGCCCGCATGCCCCTGCTCGGCGGCCTTGCGGTACCAGTCGAGCGCGAAACCTTCGTCGCGCGGCACGCCATGTCCGCTGTCGTAGATCAGGCCGAGGTTGAACTGCGAACTCGCATGGCCCTGCTCGGCCGCGCGCCGGTACCAGCCGATCGCCTTCTGGCTGTCCTGCGCCACGTCCTGCCCCTTGTCGTGGCGCAGCGCGAGACTGAACTGGGCCGGCGCATAACCCTGCTCGGCGGCCTTGCGAAACCAGGCCAGCGCCTGCTGCGGGTCGTGCTGCACGCCCTGCCCGTTATCGTAGCGCAGCGCGAGGTTGAACTGGGCGCGCGCATAGCCCTGCTCCGCGGCCCGGCGGTACCAGCTGATCGCCTGCCGGAAGTCCTGCGGCACGCCCTTGCCGGTCTCGTACATCATGCCGAGGTTGTTCTGCGCGCCGGCGTCGCCCTGCTCGGCGGCCTTGCTGAACCAGTGCATCGCGCGCTGCACGTCCGGCGCCACGCCCTGTCCTTTGGCGTACAGCCAGCCCAGGTTGTACTGGGCCGCGGCGTAACCCTGTTCGGCCGCGCGCTCGTACCAGTGCGCGGCCTCGCCGAAGTCCTGCTCCGCGCCCTGGCCCTTCTGGTACATCACGCCGAGATTGTATTGCGCGTGTTCGAGGCCGGAACTGGCCGCCATGCGGTACCACTTGACGGCCTGCGCGTAATCCCGCGCCACGCCCTGGCCATTGACGTACATGAAGCCGAGACTGTGCTGGGCGTTCGCCACGCCGCGCTCGGCCAGGCCTTTGAGGCGCAGGAATTCGGCAGTGTGCTTGCTGGCGGCAAGCTCCGCGGCGTTCGCGTTCAGGGTCGGCATGGCGGCGCCTTTCAGGCCTGGAACGGCACCACATTGGTGGCCGCCGCCGGCGCCGCGACCGGCTTCACGTTGGCCGCGCCCGGCGCGATGCCGCCCTGCTGCAGCACGGCGATGAAGTTCGGCAGCGAGATCGGACGGTGGTACAGATAGCCCTGCATCGTCAGGCAGCCATTGGCCTTCAGGTAGCGCGCCTGGACTTCGGTCTCGACCCCTTCGGCGATCAGGTGCAGCCCCAGTCCGCGCGCGATCGAGATGATCGCCAAAATCACCGGATAGTGCCCGTGCTCGTCGTGGATCTCCTTGACGAAGGACTGGTCGATCTTGATCGTGTGGATAGGGAAGCGGTGCAGATAGGACAGCGAGGAGTAGCCGGTGCCGAAGTCGTCAATCGCCACCGACACGCCGAGCTGGCACAGTTTGTTGAGCTGCTCGATCGCGTATTGCGGATTGCGGATGCAGATGTTCTCGGTGATCTCGACTTCGATCTGGGCCGGCGAGATCCCGTAGCGCACCAGCGCGCCGCGCATCTTCTCGAAAAAATCGCCGCGGTCGAGGTATTGCGGCGACAGGTTCAGCGACAGCCGGATCGCTTCGCCGCCCAGCGCATTCCATTGCAGCATATCGCGGCACAGCGCGCCGATCATCCAGTCCGAGATCGGCAGCATCAGGCCATTGTCCTCGGCGAACGGCAGGAACTCGCCGGCCGTCAGCACGCCGCGCTGCGGATGGTTCCAGCGCATCAGGCCCTCGGCGCCGATGATGCGGCCGCTGATCACGTCGATCTGCGGCTGGTAGTACATCTCCAGCTCGTTCTGCTCGAGCGCCTTGCGCAAGCTCTGCTCGAGCGCGATCTTCTGGTGCGACACGTCGAGCATCGAGTTGTGATAGAAGCTGTGGCCGTTCTTGCCGAGCGCCTTGACCTGGTACATGGCGATGTCGGCGTGGCGCAGCAGCTCGTCGATCGATTCGCCGTCGCCCGGATAAATCGCGATGCCGATGCTGGCCGAAATGTGCACCTCGTGCCCATCGAGGTCGAACGGCTTGTGCAGGCATTCGAGGAATTTGTCGGCGATCGCTTTCGCGTCTTCGCGGTCGCGCAGCTCGGGCAGCACGATGGTGAATTCGTCGCCGCCCTGGCGCGCCAGGGTGTCGCCGCGCCGCAGGCAGTCCTTCAGGCGCAGCGAGACCTGCTGCAGCAGCTCGTCGCCCTTGACGTGGCCGAGCGTGTCGTTGACCAGCTTGAAGCGGTCGAGGTCGATGAACATCACGGCCAGCTCGGTGAGCTTGCGCTTGGCCTGGATCACCGCGAGGCCGAGGCGGTCCTTGAACAGCATGCGGTTCGGCAGGTCGGTCAGGATGTCGTGGTAGGCCTGGTAGGAGATCACTTCCTCGGCGCGCTTGCGGTCGGTGATGTCGCGCGCCACGCCGTAGGTGCCGAAGAACTCGAGCTTCTTGACGTCGTGATCCGGGACGTGCATGCCGATCGAGTTCAGCGAGATCGTCATCAAGGTGTTGTTGAAGGTGCGGTCCTGGC
>DASRXO010000581.1:0-6213 GCA_035654095.1 Telluria sp. | reverse complement strand
GTGGTGTTGATGGTGGCGGTGGTGCCATAGCTCAGGCAGCCCACGTGCGGTTCGAGGCAGCCGGCGCCGATCACTTCGCAGGCCTTGTCGGCGGCGGCGGCCAGCAGCGGCGTGCCTTGCGGGATGCCGGTGGCCTGCGCGACCGCGGCGTCGATGACGCCGATGCGGGTGCCGGGTTCGACCAGCTCGGGCAGCATATGCGGCCGCACGGCCAGCGCCTGCCATTTCCAGTCGCGCGCGCCGGCCCACTTCAGGCCCTTGTAGTCGAACGGGACGTAGGCCACCTGCGAGCCGATCGAATCGACGAAGCGGCCGCACAGGCGGTAGTTAAGGTAGCCGGACAGCAGCAGGAATTTGTCGGTCGCGGCCCAGATCTCGGGCTGGTGCGCCTTGATCCAGTTGATCTCGGCCTCGCCGCGGAAAAAGTCGATGGTGCCGTCCACGCGCGCGAGCTTGAAGGCGGCGCGCCACCACATGCCGAGCGGGGGGACGATGTCGGTACGGCGCTGGTCGAGCCAGGTGATGGCGGGACGCAGCGGCTGGCCGTCCTTGCCGAGGTTGATGACGGTGCCGCGCTGGGTGGTGACGGCGACGCCTTGCAGCGTCGTTTTATCCACGCCGGGCTGCGACCACAGGCCGTGGCAGGCCTTGCACACGGCCTGCCAGTAGTCCTCGGGATCGTGCTCGGCCCAGCCGGGGTGGGTGGAGAAGTAGGGTTCGAGGTGGACCTGCGATTTGGCGACGATGTTACCGTTCAAATCGAACAGCAGCGCGCGCACGCTCTGGGTCCCGTTGTCGATGGCGAGGATGGTGTGGTCGGACATTTTATTGTGATGGTTTATCCGCTTAGCCGTCGTTCCCGCGCAGGCGGGAACCCATAGCGCTCGTGAGTTCATGCGCGCCATGGGCTCCCGCCTGCGCGGGAGCGACAGGGCTGTGGCAGGCGTCCCATAATGCCAGATATGCCGCCTGCTCGGTACCCCATCGCTCGCCGCTCCAGCCAAGCTCCAACTGGCAGATCGAGCGAATGCGCGGCATGATATCGGCACCGCCGTGCCGCAACTGGAGGCCAAGCCGGGTGCGGCGCAGCAGCAAGTCTTCGAGATGCAGCACGGCCTCCGCGCGCGCCGCCCAACGCAGCTCCGCCCACAGCGACTCGGTGCCCGGAATGCGCTCCATCTCGCCATCCTGCGCCGCATCCAGCAGGTCCTGCGCGTACTGGCCGTAGCGGCCCAGCAGACGCCGGTGCGCGTCGCCGCCCAGACGCTTGCTCGATGCCGCCGCTTGCGCGAAGATCGGCAGCGGCTTCAACGCATCGCGCCAGCCGGCCAGCAACGGCATCGCATGCTTCAACACGTCGAGCGCGATCACGCGAAAGGTGGTCAGCTTGCCGCCGGTGACGGTCAACATGCCGTCGTCCAGCCACACCGCATGCTCGCGCCCCTCCTTCGACGGATCGGCCTGACCGTGGTCGATCACCGGCCGCACGCCGGCATAGGTCGCGATCACGTCGCCATCGGCCAGCGCTTGCTGCGGGAACTGCGCGCGCAAGGCCTTCATGAGGTAATCGAATTCGGCCTGCGTGATCGCGGCCTCGTGCTGCATGTCCTCGCCGTGGTCCACGTCGGTGGTGCCAACCAGCGTCACCCCCTCCCAAGGAAACGCGAACACCGGGCGCCCATCGTCGGGATGCATCAAGCTGATGGCCTGCGCCAGCGGCAGGCGCCACGCCGGCAGCACCAGATGGCTGCCGCGCAGGGGACGCAGGCGCGGCGCCGCACCGGCCTGCCCGCGCAAGCCATCCGCCCACGCGCCGGTCGCGTTCACCACCAGCCGCGCACGCAGCTCGTACCGCGCCTCGCCGTCGCGCAAGCGTGCGCCGCATACCTTGCCGCCGTCGCGCAGCAGCGCCTCGGCCGCCACGTAGTTAATGGCCACGCCACCATGCGCCTGCGCTTCCTGCAGCACGCGCAGCACGAGGCGTGCATCGTCGGTCTTGGCGTCGGTGTAGAGCATACCGCCCTGCAGGCCGTCCCTGCTCACGTTCGGCGCCATCATGCCGAAATCGTCGGCGTCGGCGTAGTGGCGCTCGCGCCGGCCCGCCATCGCGTCGTAGATCGGCAGTCCAAACAGGAAGGAACGCCGGCCCGGCTTGCGGTGCTTGTAGTCGGCGAACGCGAAACCCTGCGGCTCGACCAGCCCCGGCGCATCGCGCAGCAGGGCCTCGCGCTCGCGCACCGATTCGCGCGTGAGGCCGAAGCGGCCTTCCTTCAGGTAGCGCAGGCCGCCGTGCACCAGCTTCGACGAGCGGCTCGACGTGCCCCATGCGAAGTCGCGCTGTTCGACCAGCAGCGCCTTCAGGCCGCGCCGCGACGCCTCCAGCAGGATGCCGGCGCCGGTGATGCCGCCGCCGATCACGAGCAAGTCCCATTCTTGCGCGAACAGCGCCGGCAGGCCGTCGCGCCAGCCGCGTTGCCAGTGCCGGCTCATGGCAGCAGCTTCCCGGGGTTCATGCGGCCATCGGGATCGAAGTGGCGGAACAGCGCGCGTATCGCACCCAGCCCCAGCTCGCCCTTCTCCGCCGCAAGGTAGGGCGCGTGATCGCTGCCCACGCCATGCTGATGGCTGATGGTGCCGCCGTTGGCGACGACCGCTTCCGATACCGCGCGCTTGAGCGACCGCCAGCGCGCCAGGTCTTCCTCGTAATTGCCGGCCAGCCGGTAGACGAAGGTGCTGTACACGCTGGCGCCCTGCGCGTACAGGTGGGACAGGTGGGTGTAGGCGTGCACGCGCTCGCCGCGCAGTTCGAACGCCTCGCGCGCGGCCTGTTCGACCGCGTTCATCATGCTCGTCACGCCGGGCCAATCGATCGCGGTTTCGACCGTGTCGATCGCGTAGCCGTGCGACCAGGCGGTATTGCGCAGGTAGACGTTGCGAAAGCGGCCGTGCTTCCACTTCTCGCCCATCGCGCGGCCCACGTGCACGCCGCCGCGCGGGCGCGCGAGCGCCAACGCACTTGCGAGGGCGCGTTTGGCGTCCGCCTTGGCGCCGCTCGCGCCGATCATCAGCATGCATTTGTACTCGCCGCAGCCGCGCCAGCGCAGGTAGGTTTCGAGCGCCCCGACCAGCTTCTTGTGACCCGCCAGCGCCAGCATGGTGCGCGTTTCCAGCGGATTGGAAAGACGCAGCATCGACAGCGGTAGCCTGGCCTGCGCCACCTCGCGTACCGCAGCGGCGGCGCTGTCCCAGTCCGGGAAGAACACCGCGTGGAAGGCCTCGTACGCGGGCAGCCTGCTGACGCGGACCGTGGCCTCGGTCAGGATGCCGATCCGGCCCTCGGAGCCGAGCACGATCTCGCGCAGGTCTGTGCCGGCCGCCGAGGCGGGAAAGGTGGGAATGTCGAGCGTGCCGGCCGGCGTTTCGACCCGGCCGCCGGCGAACAGCTGTTCGATGCGGCCGTAGCGCAGCGATTGCTGGCCCGATGAGCGCGTGACCACCCAGCCGCCCAGGCTCGAATACTCGAACGACTGCGGAAAGTGGCCGAGCGTGTAGCCATGCGCGCGCAATTGCGCTTCAAGGTCCGGCCCCAGCACGCCGGCGCCGAAGGTGGCCAGCTGCGCCTCGCGATCGAGGTCGGTCATGGCCCGCAGGCGCGACATGTTCACGCTCAGCACCGGGCGCGCGCCCTCGCCCACGGTCAAGTGCCCGGCCACGCTGGTGCAGCCGCCACAAGGGATCACGATCGCATCGGCCCGCGCCGCGAAGTCGAGCAGCTCGCGCACGTGCGCGCCGCTTTCGGGCCAGGCGACGCCGTCCGGTACCGCACCGATCCGGCCGTAGCGCAGCTTGAGCCAGTCCTGCAGGCTCTGGCCGACGGCGCTGGCCACCCGTGCCGCGGGCGCGGTATCGACCAGCGCGTGCGGCGCGAGGCGGCTGGCCGGCACCGCGGCGCAGACATCGGCCAGCGTGGCGTCGGTGGGCGCGATGCCCGCGCCGAGGCGCTCGCGCAGGAAGGCCAGCGCCTCGGCGCCGAGCGCGAATTCGATGGTGTCGTCGCCCCAGCCATTCCATCGCCTCATGTGTTTTTCCCGTTATACTGAAAGGCCCATCGATCGACGCCAGAGTAAGCGAGAGCGCGGCTGGCGTCTTGCGCATTCATGACAATCGCCTTGTTCAAACATGCCAGCCGCCGCGCCACCTGACGGGCGGCGCGTCACCGGCTCCTACCTCCAGCCCCTGCTGGAGGCGGCCGCCGCACGCGGCGTCGGCGCGGCCACGCTGGCGCGCGAGGCCGGCCTGCCCGAAGGCGCCCTGTGGCCGCTGCCCGACACGCTGGGCGCCGCCGACTATGTGAGGCTGCTCGATATCGCCGCCACACTGGCCGGCGACCCGCACTTCGGACTGCACGTGGGCGAGCGCGTCAAACTCGGCACCTACAGTGTGTATGGCCTGATCCTGCTCTCCTGCCGCGATTTTGGCCAGGCCTTCCAGCAGACCTTGCGCTACGAACAGCTGGCGCACGAGCTTGGCCGCTCCGCCCTGCACCTGGACGGCGCGGCCGCGCAGTACGAGTGGATCAGCAATTACCCGTCCGCCAACCGCCATCTGGCGGAGAGCGTGTTCGCCGGGATCCGGGTGTTTACCTCGTGGCTGGCCGGGACGCCGCTGCCGGCCGGGCAGTTGGCCTTTACCCATGCGCGGGAAGCCGACGGCGCCGAATACGAGCGCATCTTCGGCGCGCTGCCGCTGTTCGGCGCGCCCACCAATGCCGTCACCTTCGACGCCCAGCTGCTGGCGTGGCCGGTGCCGAACGCCGACGTCGGCCTGTACCCGGTGCTGCAGCAGCACGCCGAACAGCTGCTCAGGGAGCGCACGCGCGGCGGCGCGGGCATCGCGGCGCAGGTGCACGCGGCGATCATCCGCAACCTCGCGCACGACCGGGTGCGGCTGTCGTCGATCGCCGGGGAGCTCAAGCTCTCGCCGCGCACCCTGCAGCGCAAACTCAGCGAGGCCGGGGCCACTTTCCAGCAGGTGCTCGACCAGGCGCGCTATGCGCTGGCGATCGAATATTTGCGCCAGCCCGGCCTGTCGCTGGCCGATATCGCCTTCCTGCTCGGCTATCGCGAGCAAAGCGCGTTCACCCACGCGTTCAAGGAGTGGGCCGGGGTGAACCCCGGTGCGTGGCGGGAGAGCGCTTCGGCGCTATAATACGGACGCTATTTCGCTCTACGCTAACCCTGGTACCGACGTGAATCCACATCTCGAGAAACTGCACCCCTACCCGTTTGAAAAGCTGCGCCAATTGTTTGTCGGGGTGACCCCGAATCCGGAGTACCCGGCCATCAGCCTCGGGATCGGCGAACCGAAGCACCCGACGCCCGCCTTTATCCAGAAAGCGCTGATGCACAGCGTGCAGGGCCTGGCCAACTACCCGAGCACCCATGGCAGCGACCCGCTGCGCGCCGCCATCGCCGGCTGGATCGAGCGCCGCTACGGCGTTCCCGCGCTCGATCCGGCGACCCAGGTCTTGCCGGTCAATGGTTCGCGCGAGGCGCTGTTCGGCATCGCGCACTGCGTCATCGACAGCGCGAAGAAGGCGCCGCTGGTCCTGTGCCCAAACCCGTTCTACCAGATCTATGAAGGCGCGGCCTACCTGGCCGGCGCCGAGCCCTACTTCGTCAACTCCGACCCGGCCCGCAATTTCGCCTGCGATTACAGCAGCGTGCCGGACGAGGTGTGGGCGCGCGTCCAGCTGCTCTACCTGTGCTCCCCCGGCAATCCGACCGGCGCCACGCTGTCGCTGGACGACTGGAAGCAGCTGTTCGCGCTGGCCGACCGCCACGGCTTCGTGATCGCGGCCGACGAGTGCTATTCCGAGATCTACCACGGCAGCATGCCCCCGCTGGGCGCGCTCGAAGCGGCGCATCAGCTGGGCCGCAGCGGCGGCGAGAATCCGTATGCGCACCTGGTGGTGTTCTCCAGCCTCTCGAAGCGCTCGAACGTGCCGGGCATGCGCTCGGGCTTCGTGGCCGGCGACGCGGCCATTCTCAAGAAATTCCTGTTGTACCGCACCTACTGCGGCGGCGCGATGGCCCCGCCGGTGCAGGCCGCGTCGATCGCGGCGTGGGGCGACGAGAGCCACGTGCAGGAGAACCGCGCCAAGTACCGCGAAAAGTTCAAGCTCGTCACCCCGCTGCTCAAGCAGGTGATGGA
>DASRXO010000580.1:0-4714 GCA_035654095.1 Telluria sp. | reverse complement strand
CCAGCGGCGCCATTCGCGCCTTGGCTACGTATCACCAGCATCGTTCGCCGAGAACTTCAGCAAACAGGGGCTGGCTGCTTGAAACGGACGTGTCCACTATTGACAGTACACCTCACTACGCGCACTCCGCGACGGGCTTGGCTGACTTATGTATAAGGACATGGCTTTACAACCACCATATTCCGCAACGCGCCATCGAAGGCCAAACACCTATCCAGGCACTCAAGGATTGGCAGCATCGCCGGCCAGAATTATTCGTCAAGCGTGTTTATGACCGGCCGGGACTAGACAGTTAAGAGCTCTTGGCTACGCTGATTTGCTTGCACTCAACTTTAACGCCCTGCAAATATAGGAGTGAGATGTGTTTATCTGCCTCCCGGTGTAGAACAATTACTCCTCGCACATTTTGAAAGCTGCCGCTTCGTAGTAATCCACCGAAACCAAAATCAAAACAAACATATGATTTATCTTGGTCCAAGACGTAAATTTTGGCTTCTGAGAAATCTGCTTCATTTAGGCTTTCAAATTTACTGTCTCTCAAGTCGAAAGATTTTTCATCGATTTTCAAAAAATGACTATCTGAGGACAATACTATTGTATGTAAATTCCATTTATAAACAAACGAATCTCCGCCTTTCTCCCGAAATTGATGTTCGAAAGAGCCTTGATTTCGCCATCCTTCCTCTTGTGCAAAACAGGGGTGTGCGCAAAAAAACAATGCAACACTACTTATAAGCTTTATTGCCTGTCGCATTAATAAAATCACTATTGTATTTCCAGAATACGGTTTGGCCATAAGCGGCAGTTGAATCATACTTGTGATCATAAGTTCCCCGAATTTTTGTGGCTTTCCCGTTATTGTAATAATATTCAGTTTTTGGGAAGCTTGTTTCTTTAATATCGTAAATATTATCGCTCGCGTCAGAAAAATGTATGCCGGCATTCACTTTTGGATGATTGGCGTAGTTCGTCTGAATGTCGCGACCGTCCCAGAAATATGCACCATCAGAGAAATCATAGCCGGAAGGATCAAGAGCATTTATTGCCCCTTTAAGGGCAAGGGAATAATTCTTGTTTTTCAATAGCTCTTCAGTCGAGCTATTGATTATATTGTTGTAACGTTCGTTGCTTCCGTCCGCAGCAAATGCATAGCTTGGTTCTTTAGCTATAAATTGATCGATCGACTCGTTCCTGGCATCTGCTTGTCGTTTAACGACGTTGGCAATCGCTCCAATTTCTGCCGGGTCATTTAGCACTGATGCTTCCCCGTACGCAAGCGCTGCAAGGGTCTTCAACTCCTTAGTTATTAGGACTCCGCTTGGGTCTATGTCGATCATCTTTTTGACGGCGTTTGACACCTCAAGCGAATACTCATTTCGCTTAATAGTCATACCCGTAGTTGTACCGGAAGGGAGTTTCGTGACAGAACCAGCGAAAGAATTTTCTAACCATTCGCGTTTGCCATCGATAAAGGCCTCAACGGCTAAATCAGATGCATTTGGCTGACGCGCAAACTCAGGCAGTTCTTGTATTTTCGACAATGCTTCCGATGAGATAGGGATCGTCAATGAAGACGCTGGAAGTCCGAAATCAGTCATCTCGCGCGCTACTACCCGCCGTCCCGATGCAGCTTCAATTTCACCGTTGCGCGCTGCTAGATTGTATTCCTGCGTGCCAACCTCAGGCCGAAAATTGTCGACCAAGCTTGATCCTAACGCATTACCGAACGCATCTGTGGCAATCTGTTGCACACTCACTTTACCGCCACGGAGTATAGCAGTCGTTGTCCCGGCAGCGAAACCGCTAATGGTGGCCTTTGCCACATTGCGGGCATATTCACTGGTGAATGAGGAGAGGGAGTCGCTTAGTTTGTCGGTAACAATAGATCCGATGGCGGCACCTGCACCGGCTGCGGCAACCCCGCGCCAGTTGAATCCGTTTTGCAAGCCAGTCGCCATTGCGACGCCCTGGGTGGCGACATTGGACAGAACGGCACGACCGGCGACGGCTTGCCATGTATTGCTGAGGCCGCCGGCGGCAGTGCTGAAACTTGCGCCAACGCCAGCCGTCAAGCCGGCGCCGAGCGCGGACATGGCAACGCCACTCCAATTAAAACTGTCTTGTGCGCCGATCGCAATGCCGACGGCTTGGCTGGCGAACGATCCCACCGCGCCGGCCGCTGCCGCAGTAGCGATGGTGGCCAGACTCGCGCCGGCACCGGCAGCGGCGGCACCGCTCAAGGCTGCTGCGCCCGCGGCAAACGTGCCGCCGCTGGCGGCCGCAGCAGCCGGTCCGGCCAATACGCCTGCGGTGTAGATCGTGACGACGACGGCCACCGCGATCATGATGAGCTGGCCGGCCACACCACAGCCGCCGCCAGCCGCAGCAGGAGACGGCATCGCCGGTGTGGTATCGCCAACTGCTGCGCCCTCGTCGTACAGTTTGAAGGTGCCCTGGTTGTCGTGAAGCGTGTTGACGCGGGTTGGGATCTTGAGGATCTGCGCGGGAGCCAGGCCGGTCGGCGAGGTCAGGCCATTGGCGTCGGCGATCAGGTACCACAGGTTGCTGTCGCCCCAGACGGCCTTGGCCACCGACTGTAGCGTCTCGTCCGCGCTTTGCACCGTGTAGTAGCTCGGCGCGGCCGTCAGGGCGGGGGCGCTGGCGCCACTGTAGGCGCTGCCAAGGATGTTGTTGGCAGTCTTGGTTTCGATGCCCAGCACCTCGCCGTTGACAATCATCGAGAATGCTTCCGAGCTGCCTTCGATCCTGGAAATGACCTGGCCGTTGGGGTCCGACCAGAGGTGCACCGGCGTGCTCGTCTTGCTGTTGGTGATCAGCGTGCGCAGGCCGTTCGTGCTGTAGCTGCTGGTGACACTGCTCTCGACCGCGGCGCTGGAGCTTCCGCGACGCAGCGCGACGGCGAGTTCCTTGTAGCTGTCGAACTTGGCGTAGCTGGTGTTGTAGATGTACTTGGTGGTATCGGTCTTGTAGACCAGGGTGTAGCCGGTCAAATTGCCAACGTTGTCGTAGCCGCCGTTGGTGTTCCACATGTCCACGGCAAAATACAGATTGCTGTTGACTTGTCCGCTCTTCAGGCCGCGTATGACCTCGCGCGTCGTGTGGCCGGCGGCGTCGTAGGCGTAGGTGTGGCCCTCGGCATTCAGGCCAATTGCGGTGGCCGCCGACGACATCGAGGCCAGCATGCTGTCGTTGCCGGCGATGTAGGCCGACAGCATGCCGGACTCGGTGATACGGCCGTCGGCGTCGTAGTGGCGTGTGTCGATCAACAGGTCGTCGTGGGTGACCGTCGCCAGGCGGCCCAGGTTGTCGTACGTGTAGCGCTCAGTCTGCGCCCCGGCCCCGGTGCTGTAGTAGCCGCCGGACTGGCTGATGTGAACGCCCAGCGATGTGTCGCTGGTCCGGTTGCCGGCAAGATCGTACGTGATCGCATGGCCGATGCTGCCGTACACAACGGTGTTGCCGGCCTTGTCACCATTGACGATCAGCTGGCGGTTCATGCTGTCGAAGGTGTTGTAGGCCTGGATGACGATATCCTTGATTTCGCCAGGTACGGTGAGGTAATGGGGGTGGCCAAATTCATCGTAACCGTCAGCGTAGTTGGTCGTGTCCAGCACGCGCGTATCGGGGAGCTGGATCTGGTACGAGGTCGTCACCTGGATCCGATTGCCATCCTTGTCGTACTGGTAGGTCAGCCGGTAATCGACGTCGCGGGTGCTGGCCAGGCGGCCTTGCACGTCGTAGGTCATCGTGTTGTTGAGCGCGTGCAGTGGCGCGCTGAAGCCGCTCGCGTAGACCATCTGTTCGGTCAGGCGGTTGCCAGCCAGGTCATAGCTGTAGGTGGTCAGCTGGCCGGTGCCGGTGTTGTTGATCGTGGCGATCAGTCCGGCGCTGGTATAGGTGTAGATGGTGCTGGTACCGTCGCCATAAGTTTGCTGGCGCAACTGGCCGGCGTTGTCGTAGGCATAGGTGGTGAGATGGCCGCCCAGCTCGGTGTGCTCTGCCGCGCGCCCGAAGCTGTCCACCTTCCAGTCCATGCTGTCGCCGTTGGCGTTGGTCTGCCTGGTAAGGTGGTGGAAGGAGTCGTATTGCGAGCGGTTCGACACGCTCGCATTCCTTTGCCTCGCATCCTGGGTGAAGATCAAATTGCCGGCCAGATCGAAGCGCTGCACCATGTCCGCGCCCGCGGCATCGGTGGTCTTGATGCGGCGTCCCAGTGCATCGTAGGTGTAGCTTTCAATCAGTCGACGATTGGAATAGCTCGGCGTCATTTCGCCGTTGGTGCCGTCACCGCCCCTGTTGTCGGCAACGTAGATATCGGCAGCGGCATCGGTGGTCGTACTCGTCAATTGTCCGAGGCGATCGTAGGCGTAGTCGGTCTGGACGCCCGGTTTGTCGGTGTCGGGCTGGCGCACGGTCAGGCGGTTGCCGAACAAATTGTAGGTGCTGGTGACGATGCCGCCGTCGGCGTGGTGTTCTTCGGCTAGATTGCCGAAGCCATCGTAGATCATGCGGTTGATATTGCCGTTGCCGTCGGTCAGGGCCAGCAGATGGCCGAAGGCATCGTAGCCGTTGGTCGTCGTCGCCATTGCATCGACGATGTTCGCGGTCGTCACCGATTGTGGACGGATGGTCTGCAGCAGCTGGTTGGCGGCGTTGTAGGTGTAGGTGGTCTTCCAGTTCGGATCGCGTGGAT
>DASRXO010000579.1:0-2036 GCA_035654095.1 Telluria sp. | reverse complement strand
CAAACCCGCCGGCACCGCGGGCGCGCCGGCCGCCAACGACGATGTCGCGCCGGCGGTGCACCTGCGGCTCGCGATCGACACCGCCGGACTCGCCCCCGGCTCCTTGCGCCTGCAGGTCGACAACGCCGACATGCCGATCGGCCCGGACGGCCTGATCGAGCTGCAGTTGGCGCCGAACAGTCCGCACCGGATCGTGGCGAGCGCGAGCCGCGCCGGCAATCCGGTGAGCAAGGAACTCAATCTCACGCCCTCGCCCAACGACCAGGACAAACCCCTCAGCATCGCCTTGTAAGGAGCAGCCATGACAGCAGAATTTACCGGCAAGGGCTCGCCGCTCAGCCAGAACGGCCTCGACACGGCCCTGCATCAACTCGGTTGCGACAAGGAGTCGCTGTGGGCGCTGGTGACGGTGGAGACCAGCGGTTTCGGCTTCCTGCCCGACCGGCGTCCGAAGATCCTGTACGAGCGCCACATCTTCCACCAGCTGACCAAGGGCGCGTATGACGACGTGCCCGATCTCAGCTCGGTCATGCGCGGCGGCTATTTCGGCGGCGCGGCCGAATACGACCGGCTGGCGCGCGCCATGAACCTCGACGCCGACGCCGCGCTGGAGAGCGTGTCGTGGGGGCTGGGGCAGATCATGGGCTTCAATGCCGCGAGCCTCGGTTACAGCGGCGCGCGCGACATGATCGCCCAATTCCAGCAAGGCGAGGACGCGCAGCTGGACGGCATCGTGCGCTTCCTGAAGACGACGCCGGCCTTGCGTGCGGCCTTCCTCGCCAAGGCATGGAAGACGGTCGCGTTCTACTACAACGGGTCCGATTACGCGAAGAAGGAATACGACGCCAAGCTCGCCTACTCCTACGACCTGTACCAGCAGCACGGCTGTCCGGATGTCGGCATCCGCGCCGCGCAGGCTTGCCTCGCCTACCTCGGCTACGATCCCCATGGCGTGGATGGCTTGCGCGGCAAGCACACGCTGGCCGCGCTGAACGCGTTCCAGGCTGCGAACGGCATGCCGGCATCGGCCGCCATCGACCAAGCCGGCATCGACGCCGTGCTGCTGGCGGCGGGCGTGTGAGCGCTTAAATCCCGAGGTGCGCTCATGTACTCGATGACCACGCCATCGGGTCTCCTGCCTAGAGCGGCTGTAGGCTGATCGCGTCGACCCGGTCCGGGTAGAACGCGACGTGGTCCTTGATGGCGGCCACGGCCTCGTAGGGCGTCTCGTAGGTCCAGACCGCGTTGACCGAGCGCTCGCCACCGGCCGGAATGCTGAAGTAGGAGCAGTCGCCCTTGTACGGGCAATAGGTGGTGTGCTCGCTGCGCTCGAGCTGGCGCAGGTCGACGTCCTGGCGTGGGATGTACTGCACCGCCGGATACGCCGCTTCCTGCAGCGTCAGCGCGTCGCGGCTGTCGGCGATGGTGCGTCCGTTCAGCGTGACCACGACCCGCGCAGCCGTGGGCGCGATCGTGATCGGATGATCGGGACCGGGGATCTTGACGGTCTTGGTGATCATGGGCTTGCTCCTTGTCGAACGAAGAAGATCGGACAGCATACTGCGAATTCGCATGCGCCGTGGCGCCATTGACGCGCATGCGTGCCGAGGACCGTCCCGTCGGGACCGCCCCCGGGTGGTTGTTGCAGCCGGCTACATCAGCCGCGGCGTCAGGTCTTGCAGCGATCCCGTTGCCTGCAAGGCTTGGGCAGCACTGCCGAACTGGGCCGAGGCCAGCAACGCTTGGGCCGGCGTCATCGACAGCGTCGACAAGTTGCCGTTCTTCGCGTACTGATAGGCCAGGTCGCCGCCGATGGCCGCCGTGTCGCTGCCGCTCAGATAGAAACTGAGCAAGGACGACGACAGGGCCCAGCTCGTCAATGCCGGATTGGCCACCCGCGCCTGGTCGAATGCCGTGACCAGGCCATCGAAGTTAAATTGCTCCACCTTCTTGTTGTTGATTGTGCCGCCCGCGGCGTTGTAGTCACAAGAAGGTGGAGCAATTTAACTTCGATGGCCTGGTCACGGCATTCGACC
>DASRXO010000578.1:0-3009 GCA_035654095.1 Telluria sp. | reverse complement strand
TGTCGCTATCGCCAAATTGGCGTATATTAATACGATGACTTGAAAGGAGTCGCCATGACAACTCTGACCCGAAGCCTGGCCTTGGCGGGCCTGATCCTGCTGTCGGCCGGCAGTGCCACTGCCGGCGCGAATGTGACTTTCGTGCATCCCGAAAGCTATACCGACATGCCGTTCGCGACCCAGGACCGCGAGCGGGTGCTCAAGGACCTGACGGAATTTTTCGACAAGCTGGCGGCCGGTTTGCCGGCCGGGCAAGACCTGAAGATCGAGGTGCTGGACCTCGACCTGGCGGGCCGGCTGCGGCCGAACTACCGCGGTAACCAGGACGTCCGCATCATGCGCGGCGGCGCCGACTGGCCGCGCATGCATCTGCGCTACACTCTGAGCGCGGGCGGGCAAGTGCTGCGCAGCGGCGACGAGAGGCTCAGCGACATGACCTATCTCGACCGCCCCAGCAACGCGCGCGACTCGGGCGACACGCTGCACTATGAAAAGCGGATGATCGACGACTGGTTCAAGAAAACCATCAGCGGCAAGCAGCCGAGCTGAGCGGCGGTCGACAAAAAAGGGCCCGGCAAACGCCGGGCCCTGAAAACGGGCTTGCGCCCGCATCGCTTTACTTCTTCTCCACCAGGGATTTCTTCACCTTGGCCATCACGTCCCTGACCGTGTAGTCGGACGGCACGGTGAACAGGGCCGCGGCCGGTTCCTCGCGCTTGATGTTCGCCAGCCGGTACACATTGTCGCCCGCGCGCGGATCGCTGTGCTTCGAGTACACGGTCACCTGCAGGTCGGGCGCGTACCAGCTCTCGTCGGACACGGTGATCGGATTCTTGTTGCCGACCGCGCCGGCCGGGATCTCGTAGCTGCGCAGCTTGCCCTCGGCCTTGATGCCGTCGAAGTCGCGCGTGCCGAGGTCCTTGGTGCTGGCCTTGCCGGCCCATTGCATGTCGCCGAACGCATCCGCGATCACGGTATTGACGTTGATCCCGGCGTTGACCTGGCCTTCGCTCGCGTTGCTGCCGACGCGCACCCGCACGTCTTCGCGCACCTGGGTGCGGCCTTCGCGGTCGGTGCGCTCGACGCGCTTGATGATCACGTTGCCGTCGGCGTCGTGGTCGACCGCCGGCAGCTTGCCTTCCTTGCGCAGCTGCTCGATGCGGGCACTGGCCGCATCCGCCGCGGCCTTGCCGATGTCCTTGGCGTCCGCGATCTTGGTGGCGGTCTTGTCCTGCGGCTTCAGGATGTAGGTCGCGCCGTCGGCGCTGTGGATCGTGACGTTGCGCAGCTCGCCCTTGGCGTTGCGCACTTCCTGGCGCGTGTTGCCGGCGCTGTCGCGATAGCTCATCGAACTGCCCTTGTTGACGATCTGGTTGCCGTCGGCCAGGTTGCGCTGGCGCTCGCTGATCGCCTCGGCGCTGTACGGCGCATTCTTGACCAGGTGGCCACGCCTGCGCATCAGCGGACCCAGGTAGGTCCCGCTGTCGGCCATATAGGTGCCCGGCGGCATATCGTCGCTCACGATCAGGTGTTTGTCGGCGTGCTGCTGGTCTTCGGCATCCTCGGCCATCGCCGGCGAGAACATGCCGGCCAGCAGCGCGGCGAACAGGATTTGCTTGGTATTCATGGATTTCCTCATGGGTGTTACTGCGGGTTCGATAGACGAAGGGCGAGCGGCTGGCCGTCGGCGCCGACCAGCAGTTCGGCGCGCACCGACTCGCCGGCGTTCTCCGGCGTCAGCGGCACGCCGAGCGCGGCCAGCGTGGTGCGCGGGACGTCGGTTTCGACCATGCGCGGCTCGGGTTCGGATTCGATGCGTTCGAGCGACTCGAGGGCGACGAAGGCGGCGCCGTCGTCGAAGCCAAGCAGCGGCGGGCCGCCGGCGCCGCCGACTTCCAGCGGCGTATGCAGCGACAGCATGAACACCGTCACCACCACCGCCGTGCTGCCGAGGCCGCCGGCCATGCCCCACTGGGCCGACGACAGCCGCCGATACCAGGGCCGTTTCGGATAGCGCTGGGCGAAGGCCGCCATCAATTCCTTTTCCACGCCGGGCGGGGTGTGGTGCAGCGCCAGCGCGCTGCGCAGGGCATCGAACGGCGAGGCCAGCAAGGGGTCGGCTTGGTTTTGAAGGGTCATGGTCTCGGTCTTTCCAGCCGCTCAGGCGGCGTCTATCAGGGTGGGGCGGTGCGCGCCCAATCGTTTGACCAGCGCGGCCCGGGCGCGCGACAGGCGCGAGCGCACGGTGCCGATGTCGACCTGGCAGATGTCGGCGATCTCCAGGTAGGACAGGTCATGCAATTCATACAGGACGACGGTGTCGCGATAGGCCGGCGGCAACAGGGCCAGCGCGCGCCGCACGTCCTCGGCCAGCTCGTTGCCGAGCAGGCGGGCCAGCGGTTCGGCCGCCTCGCTGGCCGCGTCGAGCTCCAGCTCGCCCTCCTCGTCGGGCTCCGGCAGGCTGGCGTGGCGCCGGCGCGCTGCCTCGTGCTTGAGGATCAGCTTGCGCGCCACGCCGATCAGGAAGGCTTGCAGCTGGCCGCGCAACGGGTCGTAATTGAAACTGCCGGTCAACAAGCCGATGAATACTTCCTGCACGATGTCGGCCGCGGTGTCGGCCGAGCCGCTGCGCAGCAGGGCGAAGCGGAACAGCGGCCCCTGGTGGCGCCGGTACAGCGTCTGGAAGGCCGCGGCGGTCCCGGCGCGCAGCTGGCGCAGCAGTTCGGCATCGGAAAGGGCGGTGGTCGTGGTCATCGTCGTCGTGTCTTTAATGGTATTCCGGCGCGGCGGCCGAAAAGTTCCAATTATTTGCAGACGATGCCACTTTTTTGCGGCGCGGGGGGGAAATCCGCCCCGGGCGAAGGACAGGACCCTAGCGCGTCAGGCGGTACAGCAGGATCGCGGTGCGGATCGCGCCGCGTTCGATCGAGGCCAGCTCCAGGTCTTCGTCCGGCGAGTGGGCGCCGCGGCCGCTCGCGCCCAGGCCGTCGAGGCTGTCGACATAGGGCG